>VFKX01000116.1 GCA_009885285.1 Candidatus Falkowiibacteriota bacterium | reverse complement strand
GAGTATGCGAGCGTCGGACGAATATCTGGGAGATATTCGGACGCCAACCCTGGACAAGTGAGCTCCGCCTATTTTGAGGCGGAGCGAGCGCGAGAAATCCCTGTCTCTCCGCAGTAAGCAAAAAATAGTAGCAAAGCCGTCTTCTCCCTAGGGATGTTCAATAGACATTTAGCAGGAGAATTGATAATATATAGATATAAGTCAATCTAAGCATAAACATTATGAATAAAAAGGCTCCATGGATTATAGCTTCCATTTTGTTAATTGCTGCTATATTTTTTTTAACTAATATCTTGTTAAAAAACATTAAGAATAGTTCTACTAAAGTAACTGAGCGAATTAAGGTTGAAAATGACATCCAAGAAAAAAAGACCATCAATATGCAGGGTCATTGGAAGGGAGAGGACCTAAGAGAAAATTTTGTTACTGAAACAATTAAGGAATTTGAAATCAGAAACCCTGAAATAAAAACAAATATCAAGTGGAATATGGATTTTCCGGGCGGGAGAATAGGAGCGATAGAAGAAATAATAAGTCAATTTAAAACAGGAAACATAAATTGGGACATTATCTGGCTTGAACCGTTTTATTATCAAAAGATTGCAGAAGGTTTAAATGATAAAAATTGGGCAGAGCACTATTTAGTTGACTTTGAGTCTCTGCCTGGTTTCAGTGAAACTCAGAAATCGTTTATACTATCTGACCCTCAATACAGAAACAGCATGAATGGTCTAATAACTGGACCATACATCGAAGGATTCTATCAACCTTTATTTTATAACAAGGTATTAGCTGACAAAATCGGACTAAAAATTAAAGACAGTGGAATGACTTATGATGATTTGTTTGGATATTTCAAACAGATCGCAGAGTATAATAGGAAAAATGGTACAAATATACCGATTCTCTATGATAGTGGAGACTATAAAGGTGGCATAGGTTATGCTGCAAGCACCTGGAATATATTTCAAAGCTTGTTTCGTTCCGAAATTTCCGATATTAACGAAGCAAAGAGCCTTGAATATTCAGAAAAGAAACTGGCAATTGTTAAAAAGGTTCTTAAATCAATTGAAGAGCTTAGCCAATTTAAACCTCTTATAACAGGATGGAAAGATTTGTTATGGTTTGAGACACGCTATTACGTCCTTGAAAATAAGGCGGTATTTACAGCATGCGGAGCAAGCTGGATGTATAGTCATTGGCATGGCATAGATGCTAAAAAAACAATGAACATGGTTCCTGTAGAAATGCCTACCTACCGGGAAACGAGTTATTATATTGGTGGTTATAATCCAATGTTTGCCGTAGCTAAGGATTCACCCGTAAGAGATGAGGCCGTAGAGCTCTTAATGGCATTTAGCAAGCCAGTCTCTGCTGAAAAATGGGTAAGATACGCCAAGGCCCCCTCCGGAATTAAAGGAAATATAAGCTCTCCGGGAAATACATCAAATGAAAATGATCAGTTTGATAATTTTATTTCCTATATAACTAATAAATACGAAGGTGATGTCTTTGACTCAAAAACGGTTGATTATATTTTGGGAAAAAAATATAAAGATATCAGTTTACAATTCAATATGTATTTAGGTGCTGTAATGGATGGAGAAATTAGTGCGGACGAAGCTTATAATAAAATAATTGCTGATATGTCAGCAATTGATAAAAAATAATAATGTGCTTGGCTTAAAACAAAAAATATTATTATCAACAATTGCCCCGATACTTTTTATTCTTGCAATAATAAGTGGCTTAGCTATCTATAATAAATACAACGACGAGCAGAAGGTTTTATTCAACCGATTTGATTCGTATATATTTCTTCTAGAAAGCGGTAATCTTGGTTTTGATACTATAGAGAATAAAACCAAGTTAGAATCGTTACTTGGTGAAAAAGTTATACTAGCTGAAATAATAAAAAGTGATGGAAGCGTAGCTTTTAGTTCTGAAAATTCAAGTAACCCATTGATACAGGAAGAAGAAAAAAAAGATCTTGTGAGCGCCTTTAACGGGGTTGCAACCATCAAAAAGACTAAATACGAAGGAGAGGCAGTATTTTTAGCAGTTTCTCCTCTAATAATTAACAATAAGGTTGTTGCGGTATTGCACCAAGTTATATCAACCGTAGAGCTAACGAGCAAGGTAAAGGATTATTCATTATATATTTTATTACTTGTCCTTGCCGGATTATTAATCTGCTATTTGATAATTTTTGTTCTCGTAAACCGCGTCGTTTTGGTTAATATATATAAATTAGAAGAACAGGCCAAAAATATTGGAAAGGGCAACCTAAACGAAGATATGGGAATAAAAAGCCATGATGAAATTGGTAGTTTGGCATCATCTTTTAATCAGATGGCTAAAGAATTGCAAAAAAATAAACTGGAAATGGAAGGCTATAATAAAAAGCTAGAAGAAGAGGTGGCTAAGAAAACTGTCGATTTACAATCGCACATGGAAGAGCTTCAAAGAGTTAATACTTTCATGGTTGATAGAGAGTTAATAATGATTGAGCTTAAAAAAAGAGTAGCAGAACTAGAGAGCAAAAACGCGTAGAAATAATATAAAATATTAAAATAAAGCTAATAAAATTATCAAGAGGGAGGTGATGCCCGCCTCCGCCGACTGGCGTAATCCCTGTCTCTCCGCAGTATATAAAATAAGGTTAAGCCTTATTTTTTTTTGCGTCCAAAAGCACTAAAATTGAAAATATTGCTACTAAATAGAGATTCTTGATTATTCTGCTATTTACTACTATTTTTATGCTCATGATGATATAATTTTATATATGGCCAATAAAAATAAACAACTAATCATATATCAAGCTAAATCAGGAGCTCTGGAGATGAGAAGTGACGTTAAGCAATCTACAATTTGGGCGAGCCAGGCTTAAACTGCGGAGATTTTTAGCGTAGAACGCTCCGTAATCACTAAGCATATACGAAATATATTCTCCAACGAAGAACTGGATGAAAAGTCAGTATGTGCAAAATTTGCACATACTGGGGGTGATGGCAAGACGTATCAGGTCCAATACTATAATTTGGATATAATTTTAGCTGTCGGCTATCGCACAAATTCTGTCAAAGCTATTGAATTCCGTAAATGGGCCACAAAAATATTGCGTTCATATATTAATAATAGTTACTCAATAAATAAAAAGCGCATTGCCAGTAACAATAAACTATTCTTGTCAGCTGTCAGCGATATAAAAAAACTCTTGCCAAAAGAGGCGAGTATTGATACTGAAAATGTTTTGGAACTAGTTCGTATGTTCGCCAGCACTTGGTTGTCTCTTGATGCTTATGACAAGGGAACACTTGAAACAAAGGGCGCAACTAAGAAGCGTGTTGCCTTGACGGCTGAGAAATTATCAGAAAATTTAGCTAAGTTGAAACAGGATCTTATAAAAAAGAAACAGGCGACAGATTTGTTCGGTTTGGAGCAGAGGACTGGCACCCTATCCGGAATTATTGGTAATGTTATGCCGGCGTTTGGCGGTCAAGAATTATACGGCAGCGTTGAAGAAAAAGCAGCTCATCTTTTATATTTTGTGGTTAAAGACCATCCTTTCGCGGATGGTAATAAGCGTAGTGGTGCTTTTGCTTTCGCTTAGTTTTTACAGCAAGCTAAAATACTAGATAAAGCCAAGATAACTCCGCCCGCTTTGACTGCATTGACTATACTTGTGGCCGAGAGCAATCCAAGAGAGAAGGACAAAATGATTAAGCTTATTTTAACCTTATTAAAGTGATTCATAAATAACTAATAATTAATATCTAAACATATGTTAAATATCGGTACCACGGCCCCGGCCATCCGAGCCCTTGATCAAAACGGTCAAGAACATCAGCTATCTGATTATCTCGGTCGCTGGGTCTTATTGTATTTTTATCCAAAAGACGATACTCCGGGCTGTACGGTCGAAGCCTGCTCTTTACGCGATCATTTTCCTGATTTTCAAAAGATTGACGCTGTTGTCCTCGGGGTTAGCACTGATTCCATTTCCAGTCACGATAAATTTGCTCAGAAATTCTCTCTGCCATTCACTCTTTTAGCCGATGAGGATAAAACGATTGTCCATGACTATGAGGCTGGCGGTCTATTTAAGCGGGTGTCATACCTTATCGACCCGACCGGAAAAATCGCCAGGGCTTATGACAAAGTTAAGCCAGATGCTCACGCCGCTGAAGTCTTACACGACTTAGCCGAATTGCAGTAATAGGTTGGAGTTGACATAAAATAGGAAAAATGATTAAATACTGTCATTAATGGCAGTATTTTTCTTTAACAAATATAATTATGAAAAAATTAATAATTAACGAAGAAAAATTTGAAGTGCTTTTTAATAAGAAAGCAGTCCAAAAACAAGTAGCGCACATTGCCGAGCAAATTGCTGATGATAAGCGCAATAATTCTCAGCCGCCTATTCTGCTTATGGTCCTGACTGGCGGTTTGTATTTCGGAGTGGATTTGTCTCGAGAGCTGGATAAACGCGGTTTCGTTCATCATGTCGACACTGTCAGCCTTAAAAGTTATTCTGGCGAGCAGGGCGGAGAAGTCCGGCTTGCCAGTGAGCCTCACGCCAGTCTGAAAGGCCGGGACATTATCGTCGTCGAAGACATTATTGATCGCGGTGATAGTATGAACTTCCTGAACGGATATTTAGTGGCCTTAAAACCTGCCAGTATTCGCTTTGGCGCCTTCCTGGTTAAACAGAATCACGGACCTCTGCGTTTTACCATCGATTATTTCGGCTTCATGATTGGGGAAGGCTGGTTGGGCGGGTACGGATATTAACGCCACTATCAAAATTGGACATAAGATTAATACAGCGGCAATGACACAGACGACTTTTAATCAAGGTTCAACCGGTTCTTTTGGTATGTTTATTTATAATGGCGACCTGTATAGTCTGGGTACGAATAAAACCATCATGAGATACAAGAATTTAGATACAGCCACTCCGGAAATATTCGATGCGGGCGACATCACACCTAATGAATTATTCTATCTATCCGGCGGGAGATTCTTTGTGACTCACTGGAATTCGCTGGATGGCGTCACTCCGATCGGTCAGTCATATTTTACCGAATTCAAGTTTGCTGAGTAAATAAGTTAGGCTCTTATAAAAAATAAATCCGCTTTAAGCGGGTTTATTTTTTATCAGGAGGAAGGCTAAGTAATTGAATTCCAATTTTCCATTTAAACATATACCTGAAATCGTATTATCTTTGTTATAAGTAAGCCTGGCTCCTGCTGGGCTTATTTTTCTTTTATCCTCGGAAATATTGTGATATACTTAAGCTATAAATGGCTGTTTAGCAAGAGCTAAATAACAATGACCATAAAAGCTATATGAAAATAAAGATTATACTGATTGCCTCTTTGATGGCCCTGATAATTACGGCTGGAGCTGGCTTGTGGTGGTATTATAATATCCGCGGAGAAGACGACTCACTCTCGGCTGTGAAAGCAAGAGGTGTCTTAGTCGTAGGCAGTGACATCCCATTTGGCATCATGGAGTTTTTAGATGAAAATAATCAGCCGGTCGGCATTGATATCGATATCGTCCGCGAAATAGCCAAGCGGCTCGATGTTAAGTTGGAGATTAAGGACTATGCTTGGGATAACCTCTTTTCGGCAGTAGAGAAAAATGAGCTGGACTTAGGAATATCAGGCATTACGATTACCCCGGAACGACAAAAGAACCTGCTTTTCAGCAACCCCTATTTTAACGGCGGGCAGGTAATTATGGTTAATTCCGATGACCAAACCATTAAAGGAGTAGCTGATTTAGCGGGGCAGCGTGTTGGCACTCAAGTTGGCACGACCAGTTATCTTGAAGCTAAAAAGTACACTGCCGAGTCCGATATTACCACCTATTTGAATTTTGATAAGGTGGATGGCAGTATTGCTATCGTCGATGACCTCAGGGACCATAAGTTTGAGGTAATTATCGTTGACTATAACCAGGCGCTCGACATGATTAAAAAATATTCCGGCTTGAAGATTGTCGGTGTGCCTTTTACAAAAGAGGAATACGGTATTGTCACAAAAATCGGCCATAATTCTTTAATGAATAAGATAAACTCTATTCTTGGCGATATGGAGAGGGATGGGACGACTAAAAGCATTTTATCTAAGTGGATTAAATACTAAGCTCATATGCGAAAGAATATCCTCATCCTGATTACGCTTGGTATATTAGTTCTGGCGGGAATATATTATTTTAACCGCCTGCTTAATGAAAGGCAGGCTCATTTAGCGGAAGAAGAGCCGGTGGTTATCGGCCTATCGATGGGATCCGTTAGGGAAGAGCGCTGGATGCGCGACCGGGATTTATTCATTAAACGTGCTCAAGAGCTGGGAGCGGACGTGATTGTCGCCACCTCTGATTATGATATTAAAAAAGAAATATTTCAGATTGAAAATTTAATTAGTCAGGGGGTTAACGTGCTGGTAATCATTACCTCTGATTCTGAAAAAATCGCTCCGGCTATCGAGAAGGCTAATCAGGCCGGCATAAAAGTGATTGCTTATGATCGGTTAATTAAGAATAGTAATGTCGATCTCTATATTTCCTATGACAATGTGAAGGTTGGAGAATTGGAGGCGGAAAGCGTTTTAAGCATTATTCATCACGGTAAATTCGCTTATATCGGCGGCTCGCCGTCGGATAATAATTCATTCCTGCTTAAGGAGGGGGCGATGAAAGCCTTAGCTCCTTATATTACCAGCGACGATATTGATTTGGTTATTAATAAGTTTACCGACGATTGGCGGCCAGAGAATGCCTATAAGAATATGAAAGATTATCTGAACGCTGGCGGACAGATTGACGCGGTGGTAGCGGCTAACGATGGTACGGCCTCCGGAGTTATCCAAGCGCTCAAGGAAAAGGGTTTAGCTGGTCGCGTACCGGTTTCCGGTCAGGATGCGGAGTTGTCAGCAGTCAAAAGGTTAATTGAGGGCACACAAACCGCCACTATTTATAAGCCGATCAGTCCTTTAGCTAATAAGGCAGCAGAATTCGCCATTTCTATGGCCAATGGCTTGTCTCCGGAGAGCACTACTACTGTCGATAATGGTTTGATTATGGTGCCGGCTTATTATTTTGAACCGGTAGTAGTTACCAAAGACAATATTATGACGACTGTTATCCAGGACGGATTCTATACGTTCGACGAGATTTATAAAACAACTGTCAGGTAATCCAGCCGCTGGCGGCTTTCTATGCAAAGCATTAAAAAGAAGCTCTTATTCTCATTTTTTATCATTATTGCGGCCTTGCTCATTGCCGAAGGTTTTTTAGTGGCCATGGACAGAATGATCCTGATGAAATATCGGTCGCTGCTAGATAACATGATTTCTGAATATAGCTTGATTGATGATACGGCGTCGCTAGTTAATTCTTTTAATCGGCGCATTAAATCACCGGCCGATGCGGCGGAAGTGCAGAGTTTTAACGATCTTCATGACGAAATACAGGGCCTCCTGGTTAAGCTCGGAGGGGCGATTGTCAATAACCGCAGTCGCTTAGTTTTTAGCGGCTTGGAAAATAATATTAATGATATCTTTTTCGACCTGGAAATCGGGGCCAATAACCTTATCGGTGGGGATTATCTGGAGGCAGTCAATCGTTTTGAAGCGGCTAACCGCAAGAATATTTTTGTCCAGGAGAACGTTAATCGCCTACTTTTAGAAGAGCTCAAATATTCTAAGAGCTTGCAAGTGGAAATCGACCGGATAAACTTAATCAGCGAAATTATCGCCATTTTGCTATTTTTGGGTACAATTGGCGGGTGTGTCTGGTATGCCATGTTTTTTTCTCGGGAGCTAGTGGCCCCTTTGGAGCAATTGACTGCTTTAGCGAAAGTGATTGAGGGCGGAGATTTAACGGCGACGGTTGACGAAGAGTTGCTCAAGGGCGGTGACGAAGTGGCCAGCCTGGCCAATTCTTTCCATACGATGATCTTCTTTTTGCGCAATAATATCAAGAAACTGCAGGAGTATAATCTGGAGATCCGGAATTCCCGTAACCACTTGAAGTCCGAGCGCCGCAAATTACAACAGTACTTAGATGTGGCCGGTATTATTGTTCTGATTTTTGACGTCAATAATAATGTTTTATTGATTAATAAAAAGGGGCGGGAGATTTTACAAGTGTCGGCGGAAGAAATTATGGGTAAGGATTGGGTTGGCACGTTTGTGAAAAAAACCGATCAGATTAAAACCCGCAGTCTTTTGAATTTCCTGGTGGGCGATATTGCCCCGCTGGACACTATTGAAAATGTCTTGGTGGTTAAAGATAAAATAGAAAAGAATATCGTCTGGCGCTTCAGCGTCTTGAAGAATGAGAATAATGTTTCTCAAGGCATCCTGGGAACTGGCGTGGATGTCACGGAATTGGCCGCCGCTAAAGTGACTATTAATCAATTGAAAGAAGTTGATCGTTTGAAGAATGAAGTTTTAAATATTGCGACCCACGAGCTCAAGACACCGCTGATTTCCATTGTTGGCTTGTCGGAAGTGATGGAAAAGCAGCCAAAAACCATGCCGGAAGATTATAGGAATTTTATTTCTTTAATTCATACGGAAGGCTTGAAACTAACTAATCTGATTAAGACTATGTTGACGGCCAGCCGTAATGAAATTGGCAAGACGGCGGTTAATATTGAGAAACTGATATTTGATGACTTTATTTTGTCTATGACGACTTCTCTTGGGGTGCTGGCACAACGTTCTGAGTCTGTTATTGCTTTTGATATTCAGGGAAAAAACCTTAAAGCGAAGACTGATAAGCTGAAAATCTCTCAGGTTGTTTATAATTTTGTTGATAACGCAGTAAAATATGGCCCGAAGAACCAGACAATTACTATTTCCGTGACGCAGCCCAGCCCTGATTCTGTTAAAGTTTCAGTTATCGGAGCGGGCCAGGGAATTTCTAAGGAGAAGCAGAAGAGTTTATTCTTGAAGTTTTCCCAGTTGGAACCATCCCTGTCTCGTTCGCAAGACGGCATGGGTTTGGGGCTGTATATCTGTAAGCAAAATATTGAAAGTTTGGGCGGTGAGATTGGGGTGATGAGCGAATTGGGACAGGGGGCTACTTTCTTTTTTACCATTCCCCTGGTCTATAAAGAATCCCCGACTGTGACCGCTGTTAAGGCTCTGGCGGCGGCCAGCACGCCAGTCAGTCAATCAGTAGTTCCGGCGGCTGTAAAAACTAAAAAGACAAAAAAGAATATTAACTAAACTAAATATATGTCACACGAAATTGAAGCCAATTTTGTCGCCGATTGGGGGACTGAAGCCAGCCAATGCCGCCACTGTACCAGTTTTAGTCTGGTTGAGAGAAAGGGGCATTGTTCAGAAATGAACCACGATGTCGCTCCAGAAGGGCATTGCGATTTTTTCCAATCAATTGATTAACAAAATATAACCGTTATTTAAGAACGGTTTTAATAATTATTAAAAATAATATGAAGAAAACCATCTATGCGATGATTATTGTTTCCTTTGTCCTTGGACTGGGAGCCATCACCGTACGAGCTGAAGACGGCAAGGACACGCCGGACTATGATTATAATACCGCCACCCCGGTCATGACGACGTCAGAAGCGCCAGTTATGACAACTGCCGCCCGTGCGACCAGCACCCAGAGCCGGGAAAATGAAAAGTTTGAGCGGATTCCGTCACCGGAATATATTAAGTTTTTTGAGATGATTAGAAAAGAAGGTAATACTTTATTTGGTATTCGCAGGAGCACTTCAACTATGAGAGGGGAGGATAAAAAGTCGGAAGTGAAGGGAGAAGAAGCTAATAAAATTGAGGATAAAAAAACAGAAGCTAAAAATGAAAATAAACTGGAAAAAATCGAACATCCCGCTTTATTGAATTTATTTGAAAGGATTCAGAAGATCGGCACAGCTCTCTGGGGAATTAAGAGAAAAGCGACCTCTACTCCAGCTATGCATTATGCCTTCACCCCTGAAGTAGCTACATGTGTTGCTACTGCTATTGATGTCAAAGATAAGGCTTTGATGGTTAGAGTAACTTCAGCTGCCACTGAATTAAATACCGCCCTATTAACCCGCAGTACTTGCCAGCAGAATACTGTTAAGACGGCGAGCACTACTCGCGATATCTTAAACGGCTGCGTTAAGGCCTTTAATGAGGCTCAGAAGACTATCAGAGAAACATCTAAACAGGTCCAGAAAGAGTCTTGGACTGTCTATCAGGACAGTGTAAAAGCTTGCCGCCCAGCTACTAGCTCTCCAGCTATTCCAATGGTGGAAGATGGGGGAAATTTATTTGATTAATAGTTTTATCCCTATAATATTGTAAATTTTAGACAAGCCGCTTGGTAATAACTAGGTGGCTTGTTTTTAGATTTTTGATATGTTAGACTAAAAACGTAAAAATAGGAGAGGTGCCAGAGCGGTTTAATGGAACAGTCTTGAAAACTGTCGTCGGTGAAAGCCGACCCAGGGTTCGAATCCCTGCCTCTCCGCGAAAGAAAAAATGCGCTTTTTAGCGCATTTTTTAGTAGGGAG
>VFKX01000001.1 GCA_009885285.1 Candidatus Falkowiibacteriota bacterium | reverse complement strand
CTGACAAATGGAAGTATGCCTTCGGCAATGGCTCTGACGGTGATTTAGTCATTGGTTCTAATACCACCTTTAGCGCACCAACCCGTGGTTGTAGTGGTTCACTCGCAAGCAGTACGCTCACCCTAGATTCTGCTGGGTTTGCTAATGGTGATCTCATTGCCATCCTACAGTCGAAAGGTTCTGGTGCCGGTAATTGGGAGCTGAATAGAGTCGAGTCTGGCGGTGGCACGACAACTCTCACACTCACTCATCCTCTCCAAAATAACTACACCGATAGCGGAATCAATCAAGCCCAAGTCGTCAAACTTTTTCAGTACAAGTCAGTCACGATTCAAGCCGGAGCTACCTTCAGCCCTAATCAGTGGAATGGCAGTCAAAATGGGATCGTCGCCTTTCTCTGTAAAGGTAAAACAGATCTTCAAGGTGTGATTGACCTAAGAGGCAAAGGTTACGCCAAAGGTATCCGTGAGCCCAACCAGGGAGGTTGGGGTGGTTTTGGAGGTGAAGGCATTGGTGGATCAAGTGCTCATGGTGGTTGGAACGGTAGTACAACTGCTGGCATCAGCCCTGGCTCAGGAGCCATGGGTGGTGCTTCTGCCTCAGGTGGCTCAAATGCATCTGGAGATTTTACCGGAGGTAATGGTGGAGGTGGTTGCGATGGCAAACAAGGTGATGAAGGATCAGGTGCTGGAGGAGGTGGTGGACACTACTTTGGTGCTGGAGGAGGCGGCGGCGGTGCCGACTCAAATGGAGCTGGTGGCAATGGTGGTTTATCAAATGCTGTAACTGGCGGGGGTGGAGGTGGTCGAGAAGTTAATGGCAGCGGTAACGGTGGAGACTCCGGACAAGCCGGCAGCAATGGTGGAGGAGCTGGCGGTGCTTCTGGCTATACCGGTGGCGGTGGCCTAAGTGCTGACAACCGCGGGTCTGGTGGAGGCGGAGGTGGTTCCAACGCATCTCAAGCTAACTTATCACTGACCAAAATGTTTTTTGGCGGTGGTGGGGGAGCAGCTGGCAACTTCTGGAAATGGACAGTCGGTGATTACCAAAATGGTGGCGAGGGCGGTGATGGATCAGGCATTGCGCTGATTATTTCAAGATTAATTGACACTTCTAATGGATACATCCACTGCTCTGGCAACGTCGGTGGTAATCCCACTGGTGGCCGAGCTGGAAACGGCGGAGGCGGCGCAGGTGGTTCAGTACTTATGAAAGCAGAGACAGCCACTTTAGGCAGTACCAGAGTTTTAGCTGACGGCGGTAATGGTGGGTCTGGTGCTTCTGTCGGAGGACGAGGTGGTCAAGGCTCACGAGGCATTCTTCATCTGGATTACAGCAAAGCATACACCGGCGTGACTTCACCCACTTTAGACGCAGCCTTAGACAGCAGTATTAAAGCTCCTCGGGCAGGTGGGGCATTTTTACAAAACTTCATCATGAACGGCTAATATGTCACGACAATTTAGAAGCGACGACACGAGCAAATGGAAAGAAGGGTTTGGCAATGGTAGCGATGGCAATCTAATCATCAGCTCCAATACTACCGATGCCCCCATTGATGCCAGCTGCTCTGGTTCAGATGGGGCGTTTAGTTTGTCAGCTACTAACGCTGCTTTCGTGCCAGGTCAGTGTATTTTGATTCACCAAAGCCGAGGTACTGGCGTAGGTAACTGGGAACTGAATAAAATCTTATCCTACTCAACCGGAACGATCGTCTTAAAGTATCCACTCCAAAATGCTTATACCGATAGCGGTGCCTCGCAAGCTCAAGTTATCGTGCTTAAGCAATACCTCTCAGTCACAGTTAACTCAGCAATCACTTGGTCAGCCAAACAGTGGAATGGTGATACGGGAGGCATATTAGCCTTTCTGTGCAAAGGGACGGTTAACATCATTGGTAACTGGTCAGCAGACAATGCCGGCTTCCTAGGTGGAACCAGTTACAACTCGACCGGCGGGATTCAAGGTCAGGGAGAGGGAACAGTTGGCACAGGGTCAAATCTCAAAACAGCCAACGGAAACGGTGGTGGTGGGGGACGAGCTGAATATGGTAGTCAGCAATGGTCTGGCGGAGGCGGTGGTGGTGGAGCTGCTAAAGGTAGTTCCAACGTTAATGGTGGGCGTGGGGCAGGTATTCTTTTTACCGCATGTTCCGACTTTATTGTTTCTGGCTTTTTATACAGTCGCGGAGGTAATGGTGGTGGACTTGATGGGAGCCCAACCGGAAGTGGTGGTGGTGCCGGTGGATCTATTCTCCTTAAGTGTCAAAACGCCACACTTGGCAGTAGTTTGGTCGGGTTAAGTGGAGGCACTGGTGGATCTTCTAGCTATGGCACACCAGGCGGAAATGGCTCTGTTGGTCGGATTCACCTCGATTACTCAAAGTCTTATACCGGAAGTAGCAGTCCTGCGCTGGATGTAACTCTAGATCCCAAAATAAAACCCTTTTTTAGAGGCGGAGCGGGCTTGCTCCAGACTATCAATGACCAATAAATTAACCGATAACACCAGCGATCATGACCTTCTCATCCGTCTAGATACCAAACTGGAGCGTTTGTCTGAAGACATCAAAGAAATGAAAAACACCCAAGCTAGTCGAATTGGATCGGTTGAGCAGCGTATTACCTCACTAGAAGACACAATCCAAAACTCCAGCCCACAAAATACCCGAGTGCTCACAGAAGCAAACGCTGCCTGGATTCATGACTTCAAACTCACATGGAAAACCATGATGACGCTGGCCTCGGCCATTGGTGCAGTTGTGGGCTTCATCATTTCAGCCATCGTACAAATTTTTAATCTTTTCGGGAGGTAGTCATGAGAGAGTACCAATCACTTAGTCAAAATGATCCCCGCTGGAAAAATGAGAAGCTGGGCACATCACAATCAACCATTGGTGGCTGGGGCTGCGCCCTGGTCTCAGTAACTATTGCTGCTCGTTACTTTGGCAAAGATATTTTGCCACCTGAGCTTGATAAAAAGCTTGAACCTTACTACATCGATGGCAATTTAATGAACTGGACTGCCCTAACCAAAATTTACCCTGATATCCAATTCGTTGAGAAACTTACCACCTATGACGATGCTAAAGCTAAACAGTACCTAGCTGACCCTAGCTACTTCGTGATTTGCTGTGTGGATGCCACGCCACTTGGCATGCCCAAAGGCACTCACTTCTTCCCACTACTAGGTGATGGAAAAATCCTTGATGTCTTTGATGGGCAGTTCAAATCATTCTCTGCCTATCCCACTAGCCTGGGGCTCAGAGTGTACAAGGGGGCACCACGACCAATCACTACCCCACCCACGACAGAAACATCGTATCGAGGTTATGACCTGATCAACCTAGACTCCATGAAGGTCTGCGTTGACCTCCTTATTGAGGTACAAAAAGGCGATTTCATTCGTACCACTATAGTTAGTCGTGATTATCTTCCTAAAACCCAAATCGCTGAACAGTACTTATTGAAATCAGAAGCCGAGCAACGAATTAAAGATGGCATCGCTGATCAAACTACGCTGGCAGAAGGATATAAGAAACAATTTGATGACCTGTGGCAGCTCATTTTGACACACACGCCATCCGAACAGATTAGCTTGCATGATGACGCTAAATTGATGGCATATTTTGAGCGGTATACCGCTACAACCGATCAACTTACCTCGGTACTCAAGGAAAAAGAAACCTTTGAACAAGCCACTCAACAAAAAGTGACCGGGCTTCAAAATCAGGTTATTCAGCTCCAGACTGACCTAGAAACCCTGCAAACCAGGGCAAAATACTTGTCAGAGGAGCTCACCCAAGTCCAAGCAGAGAAAAAACGCATCAGCCGTATTGCCAAGGTGCTCGACCGCCTATTCCTCATCTTCAACCGAGAAAAGACCAAGTATCAGCTCTCAGAGCTCAACACTATAAAAGGAAAGGAACCAGATGCAAAATTTCATCAAACTACTTGACGGAAAGAAAACATATATCTCCGCGCTCTTGGGAGTGGGGATAGGGCTGGCATACTTATTTGATTACATCACGCTTGAACAGTTTCAGGCACTGATTGCGGTGGCCGGGTCGTTTGGGTTGATAGGGGTGAGGGATGCGATGAGGAAGTTTGAGAGGTAAATTACTTACTTGGCAATTTGTCCAGTTAATATACTCAACCTTTCGTCAAACTGCTTTACTTCCTCATTCTCTGAAATTGCAAAACGTTCAAAAAACTCATTGACAAGAGCCATATAACAAATAGCTGTGGATTGCAAACATAAGTTAACCCTCACCTCATCTGGTTTAGATTTAAAAGTAAGTTGTCCTGATTGATCACTGAGATACTTGTCGAGACTTCTGCTACTCATATGAGCATCTAAGCACAGTAACCAGTATGTCGTTGCATACATTTCTGAACAGTTTGCCAACCGAGCTCGTTCCGCAAGGCTCGGCCATAGTAAGGAATCTTTTCCAAACTGAGTTTCAAATTCGTTTAGTTCTGCCTCTATCTGAACCTTTAATTGTTCGTAACGATCAACATTCGTTACAGTTGCCATTCCTGGAGCTTTTTTGTCCTTTAAAAGTCGTATCAACTTGTTGAGCGTTTTAATACGATCTTTATGATCATTTACAACGAAGGCTCTCACCCTCATTAAAGACTCATCCTCAAAAATATATTTCAAATTGATGAAACCCTCGACAATTGTTCTCAATAAGATATCGGCTTCATCTGGTGAATTTTCTTCAACTAAAGTAATAACTCCATAGACTAATTTATGGGTGGCAATGCTAATCGACATTAACATTAAAAAACGCAAGTCTTTTGCATGAAATTTTTTATTAGAAATTACCCCAGAGAAAAAGGTGTGTAGCTCTTTAAGAAATTGGAAAGTGGAAGTTACTTGCTCGTTAATTGGTTTTTCCATGCTAAGAAGCGACCTCCCAAATATTGTTATCTGGATCCTTAAAGGTTACCACTGTTTGTCCCCAAGAAAAACTATTGATCAAGATTAATGTTACCTTTAGAAGACATTTCTTTTCGCATGTAAAGCCTCCTTTCAGTTCTAGGAGAGACCATCTGGATAAATGGCAAACAACTTGAGTGGTTTAAAAATAGATTGAGTGATTTCCTGGCTTCATCTTCATCATTCCAGTAACTAATGCTAATCCAGTTATTATCTGACCTGAATATCTCACACCTGATAAATCCTTTTTGCTTCCTAAAAAACGTTGACTGAGCTCTCCTGACAGCCTTGAGCAAGGCCTCATTGCTTATACCTTCAATAGGACTGAACTCATAGAACTCAATAGTCATTTTTTTCTTCATTACAAGAGTAATTGTAGCAGAAATGCTAGTTATCGTCTGTAGAGTTATCGACTGCATAAATCTAACCTTATATCAAGGGTTAGTCTATGGCAAACACGATTATCCGAAAAAAATTCGGAAGACGATTGAGAGATGTCAGAAAGTCTCTGGGATTTTCCCAAGAAGGGCTTGGTTTTAAGTCCAACATTCACAGGACTTATATTGGAGCTGTAGAAAGGGGAGAGCAAAATGTCTCCCTGGACAACATCTACAAGCTTGCCAAAGCCCTGAAAGTGGAACTAAAAGAGCTATTCGACTTTTAGTCAGTCGAAAGAAACAATATCTGATTTTTTACGTCTTCAGAGAGTTTGAAAGCATTGCAGTGAGATAAATACCCAAGATATGATTGGAGTGTCTGATTTAGTAGATCTGGCGTAGCTTTGCCCTCTCTCACTAGTTTAGCTCCCTTTTTCAGATTTCTAAAGATTCTTCTTCTAGTTTTTGTTCTAGGCATAATATGTTTTGGGAAAATAACGTACCCTAAAAAATCTATTCCAAGGTAGTAGTCTCGAATGGAGATCTTATTGGGATGAAAGGATAGCTTGAGCCTGGCATTTAAGTATTCACCTAGCTTCTCTAATAACTCCTGAAGGTATTCTTTGCTTTCAGATAAAACTACAAAGTCATCAGCATACCGAATATAGTATTGAACTTTCAGCTCATGCTTAATGTGCTGATCCAGAGGATCCATATATATGTTTGCAAAAAGCTGTGAGGTGAGGTTCCCAATCGGCATTCCTTTGCCAGGAGAGTCTTCTGTCTGAAAACTAGATATGATTTCGTTCAGCAAGTTTATGAATTCGACATCATGAATTTTTTGACCAAGAAGATTAAGTAACACCTGATGATCGACACTAGCAAAGAATTTTTTAATATCGCATTTTAAAACAAAGAGTCTTGAGGTATTGTTCTGGCTCGCCTTTCTTGCAAGCTTCACAAATGCCTGGACAGCTTTATGAGTGCCTTTATCTCTGCGACATGAGTAAGAATGAGCGTAAAAAGTAGGATCAAATATATCTTCTAAAATCTCACTCACCAGATGGTGGACCACCCTATCTTTAACTGAAGCTTTGTGAATGTGGCGAATCTTAGGATCACGGACATAGAACTCTTCGTAGCTACCATGCCTATACGTTTTATTTTCTAGGCTTTCATGGAGGGCAAAGAGGTTTTCTTCCAGGGACCATTCAAACATACCCACATCAGCTTTTTTTCGCTTCCCCTTGATGAATTCTTCCCATGCTCG
>VFKX01000073.1 GCA_009885285.1 Candidatus Falkowiibacteriota bacterium | reverse complement strand
TTAATGACGGGAATTCCAAAAGAAATTTATGTTTCCTATACTGAAATTGCTCACGCACTTGACAAATCAATTGCAAAAGTAGAAGAGGCGATTCTCAATGCATTAGAGATGACTCCGCCCGAACTTTCTGCTGATATTTTTCGCACAGGAATTTATTTAGCAGGTGGCGGTTCTATGCTTCGTGGTTTAGATAAACGCATTTCATTAAAAACAAAATTACCTGTTCACATTGCTGAAGATCCACTTAGAGCTGTTGCTCGTGGAACAAGTATTGCTTTGAAAAATATTGATAAATACCAATTCTTGATAAGAGATTAATTTAAAAGTCCCGCTAACTATTTAACGGGACTTTTTTATCTTTGCACATGCGCAACTTGATAGCCTTCTTTAGGCGCTTCCGTGTATTTTTGATTTTCGTGCTATTGCAGGTTTTTGCCCTGTCAGTTTATTTCACGTATTTAAACTTTCCTCGTTCTCAATATTTAACAAGCGCATCAAAGGTTTCAGGACTTATTTTAACCGTACAAAACGATATTACGAAGCATTTTAATTTGAGTTTGAATAACGATAAGCTTCAAAAAGAGAATATTCGTTTACGCAATCAATTGCCCCAAAGCTTCCAGAGAATGCAAAATGGATGGGCAAAAATTAACGACACGCTTTTTCATCAGCAATACGAATATATTCCAGCTTACGTTATTAACTCAACGAGCACAAAAAGAAACAACTATTTTACGTTGAATATTGGCTCTGAGCAAGGGGTAAAAAGAGGAATGGGTGTTTTTTCTGACAAAGGAATTGTTGGAATTGTTCACACCTCAAGTGCTCATTTTGCAGTGGTAAAAACAGTGTTGACAGAAAATATAAATGTTGATGTTATGATTGAACCTATCGGATTGTTTGGCTTGATGAAGTGGGACGGAAGAGATCCAAGACGGGGTTCTATAACTGGAATTTCGAATGACCTTAAAATAAAGAGATGGTCTAAAGTTGTTACGAGAGGTGGTTCTGGAATTTTTCCTCGTGGGTTGAATGTTGGTAAAGTTGAAAAATTAAATTCAGTTGAAGGTAAACCGCTTTGGGATGTTGTGATTCGTTTTTCTGAAGATTATAGAACAATACAACGCGTTTATGTCATTAAAAATCTCTTTCAAGAAGAACAAAATAAATTGGAGTTACTTATACCAGAAGACAAAGAAGAATGAATATAGTTGTTAAACATATAATTCGATTTTTGATTTTAGTAGCTGCTCAAGTTTTAGTCTTGAATCAGTTGGAAATTGGTTTTGGAATTCAATTTATGGTCTATCCGTTACTAATAGTTTTATTGCCGTTTGACCTAGGAATTATTTACATGCTTTTGATAGCTTTTGTTATGGGTCTTTCAATTGATGCAATTTCAAACACATATGGCTTACATACTTCTTCTCTTTTGGTTATAACCTATTTGCGACCTGCAATATTCAAACTCTTTGGACCTCGAGATGGGTATGATGTTTTAAAAGAAGGGAACATGTATGAAATGGGAACAAGATGGTTTATTTCTGTATTTGGTTTAATGCTGGTAATCCATCATTTGTGGTTTTTTACTCTTGAAATTTTCCGATTTGATGATATGTTATTTGTATTCCAAAAAACATTATTTAGCGTGCCATTATCCTTCTTGTTTTGCCTTCTTTTTCAAGCGATGTTCGTCACTAAGCCGAATACACGATGAATCTTGACAACCGAAAATATGTAATTATCACTGTTACTTTACTTGTAGGGATTATCTATTCTATTAGGCTTTTCTATATGCAGGTAGTCGATGAAACATGGACACTGAGAGCTCAAGAAATAGCTGAAAAAAGAAAAGAAATTACTCCGCCAAGAGGAGTACTATTTGACAGGAATAAGAAGAAAATAGTATCGAATCGAACGTATTTCAATCTCATGATGAAAGAGTCTGAAATGAAAAACTTTGATACTGTTGCTTTTGCAAAATTGATTGGTTGGACAAGAGAAGAAGTGCGTGAGCGATTCAAAGAAATTGTAAAAGGTGAAGGGAC
>VFKX01000103.1 GCA_009885285.1 Candidatus Falkowiibacteriota bacterium | reverse complement strand
CGGCACGACCACGCCGAGCTCCATTTGCATGTCGGGCGGAAGTTGGATAGGTACATCCAGTATCTCCATGTTTGGCAATGGCGTGACTTTGTCTGCGACCGGAGACGGGAAGAGTGGCACGAGCAATTCTTTTAACTTAAAGAAGAAGCCGGTGATAATTGTGCCGGGGATAACAGGAACTAGATTGAATGAGAATATATTTCCTAACCTAGAAGTTTGGCCTAATGTTTTTCTTTTGGCTTTTCCAGGGGATGAATATCTGGAGGAGCTCATGCTCGGCAATGACGGTTGGCCGACAAATTCTTTGATTATTTTGGGAGACATAGTTAGAGAAATCACTTTTTTAGGCGTTAACCATGGTCACTTTTTTGATGAGCTTATAGGTACCCTGACATCTAATGGCTATGTAGACGACACAAATTTATTCGTCTTTCCGTATGATTGGCGTTTGAATATTTCTTATACTGCTGATAACGCCTTTAAGGATAAGGTTCAATTAATCAAGGGTCAAACTGGCGCTCAAGAAGTGGATGTGGTTGCCCATAGTATGGGTGGGCTGGTGGTCAAAAAGTACATCCAAGATTATCCGCAAAGCTCAATCGATAAGTTTATTGATATTGCTACGCCTCATTTAGGTGCTCCGAAGGCTTTTAAGGTTCTAGCTTACGGCGATGACTTTGATCAAGGAGAGTGGTTATTAGACTCTGGAGCAGTAAAAGAGATTTCACAAAATTTCTCTTCCATGTACCAATTATTGCCGAGTCGAAATTATTTTGATGCAAGCAGCACTGATTATATGGCGTATATCAATGATATTAACGATTATGATAATAATTATGTGACTGGGAATTTAAGTTATGATCAGTCAATCACTTTCATGGAAAATACTGACCGTAATGCTACCTTGTTGGATGATAACGATACTTTACACGCTGATTTAGACGATTTTAATCCCAATACATATGGTATTAAGGCGTTCAATATTGTTGGTTGTGGTCAGGGAACAGTCGGCGTAATCAGTAACCTAAGCATTGAAGAAAATGGTAGTGACCAGGCAGACCTAAGGTATATTAACGGTGACGGTACCGTTCCACTAAGAAGTGCTTTAGCATTGGATAACGCGGTTAGTACATATTATGCTACCGGAACATCTCACGCTCTTTTGCCAAGTTTTAATGGAGTTAAAGAATTAGTGTCATCCATCCTTAATGCCACTTCTACGGTACAGTTTGATTTCAGTAGCCATCCTAATATCAGTGAGAGCAACAGCATCTGCGGCTTTTCCGGCTATACTATCAGTCTGCATAGCCCTATTACACTAAATGCTTATGACGAAAAAGGCAACCATGTTGGCCGAACCGAGAAAGGGAATATCGAAACAAATATACCGGGTGCATCATACGATGAAATTGGAACAAATAAGTTCATCTTTCTGCCTAAAGGACATAATTACCGAGTAACCGGCCAAGCCACTGGCATCGGCCATTTCAATGCCAGAGTCAAAACTATAGAAAATGGAGAAATAGTAAAATCCGCTTATTACGATCAGATACCCCTTGTTTCTACAAGCACGAGTATGAAGATAGATTTCATTAATAATGAGCCTGGTGATGAAATTAAAATAGATCAGGACGGTGTTAAGGAATATAAGGCTAAGGTCAAGCCAAGCTCCATTCTAAGGGGCGAACAGCTCCAAATTAAGTCTAGGCCCGTGACCAGTGCAATAGTTAAAAGTGAAGATAGCCTTTATCAAGTAGGCTTAACTCTCAGCCCTTCTAATAATAACGGTTTAAGTATTCTTAAGACCGAATACAGTTTAGATAATGGGAAGACTTGGAACATTTACAGTGAAATACTCGTCTTTGATAAGCCGGGAGTTTATAGGATAAAATACCGCTCTGTAGATGTCGCTGGGAATGTGGAGGTTACGAAGGAGAAAGTTATTGAGGTTAAATAATAAATATAATGAATATGAAAAAAGCACCAGTTTCTTCAAAGTTAATTCAACGTTTTAAAAATGTAGGACTATTATTGGCTTATTGGTTAATATTTGTAGGTATTCCTTATAGGAGGATGCAATATGTCGCAGATAATGCTCATTGCGCAAACGCCGCTAACGACAAGGGATCTATAGGTATATTTGCTTTTGCATTTTTATTTGCCATGCTTATGTTTATCTTACCGTATAAATTCGCTAAATTCCCGAGCAAAATAGAAAAAAGACTTTATATTTTTGTTGGTTTATTAATTCCATTAATTGCTGTTGTCTCTGCGGTTATTGGATCAGGTCTCACTTGTGCTAATTATATTTTTTAGATCTACGAATTAGCACGCTAACAAATTAATTTTTCTGCCTAAAGTACATAATTACCGAGTAACCGGCCAAGCCACTGGCATCGGCCATTTCAATGCTCGTATCCAGGATATTCATAATGGTCAGCCAATTTCTGTTGCCTACTACAATGAAGTTCCTCTAAAATCTCTAGGCACTAATGTAGAAATAGACTTCGCGAATAATAAGCCTGATTATGAAATGAAGATTGATCAGGAAGGTGATAAGATATTTAGGGAAAAGATTAAGCCAAGCGCAATCTTGAATGCCAAAGAGGCAGAGGATAAGACGAAGCCTGAGACTAAAGCAGAGATAGTTGGTAACACAATCAAACTGACTGCCAAAGATGAAAATTCCAAAGTTCTGAAAATAGAATATAGTTTGGACGAAGGCAAGACCTGGAACCAGTATACTAAAGCCCTGGATATTAGCCAGCTTGGTGGCTTTGCTATCCAGTATAGATCAACTGATAGAGCTGGTAATATGGAAATAATTCAGGAGCAGACAGTTTCTGTAGACAAGGATACGTTAAAATCGAAGCTTTCTGACTTAAAGAAAATTAGGTTCTAATTTAATAATTTAATTGTTTATATGAAAAAAAATATATTTAAATCCTCAAATAATCTTAAATATGTATTAGGCTATTGGGTTTTTTTAGTAATATCACCATTCTTAATAGCTTCATTACTATATGCATACCTGATTCATCATTATGAGAAATTATTGGATTACGTGCCGGCATATATCATGTTTTACGTTTTGTTTATAGCGCCATTCTTGTATTTTATTCCCTATGAACTAGCCAATCCAAAAAAACCTAAACCTTTTATTATCTACGGGGTTGTCATACCTTATTTGTTTATTTATTTATCAGTTTTTATATTTCTAGGATTAATATTTAAAGGCGGCCCTAGTATCTAAAGCAGAAATAATCGGAAACACCTTGAATCTTGCGGCTAAAGACGAGGACTCTAAAGTTCTGAAAACTGAGTATAGTTTAGATGGAGGGAAAACGTGGAGTTTGTACGTTAAACCTATTGATGTAAGCCAGTTCAACGGATTTGCTATTCAGTATCGCTCTACTGATAGAGCAGGGAATATGGAGATAATTCAAGAACAGGCGATTCGAGTAGATGGAGTGACATTTAAATCAATATTGTCTGATTATAAGAAGGTTAGATATTAGTATTATTTATTAATTATTGTATTTTTATGAAAAAGAGAACTGGCAATTTGCTAAAAAATATCTGTTACGCGGCGTGTTATTGGGTTGTTTTTATAATTATTCCGTTTATTTTCATGATCTATTTGAATGAAATAAGCCATGGTCATAGGAATTTCTTAAGTCAGACGCTCGTATACACCTTTTTCTTTTCTCCATTATTATTTACTATCCCTCTTTTTTTGGCGAAGCCGAAGTCAAAGCTTGACTTCATTCTTATAGGGCTTATAATTCCGTATGTTATCATGTGTGTATTCTTCTATTTCTCTTTCAGAAATATTGGTCCAATTACGCTTATGTAATTTATGCGCGTCGCACAGAGAATGATAGTTTCATCAAGTATGTATTGCAGTCATATAGATACCCCCCCCACCAGAGCCGCTTATATATCCAAAGCGGCTCTGTTTTGCTATAATGCCTATATAATCAATTAATAATAATTTTATGTTTACTTTACCGGCTTTGCCGTACGCCATGACCGCCTTGGAGCCGTTTATGTCCGCCAAGACTTTGGAATTCCATTACGGCAAGCATCATCAGACCTATATTGATAATCTGAACAAGCTCATCGCTGGTACTGAGCTGGAAAACGAAACCATTGAAAGTATTATCATGAAAACGGCGGGAGCGGATGATAAAGCAGCAATCTTTAATAATGCCGCCCAGACTTATAATCATGATTTTTTCTGGAAAGGCATGCGTCCGAATACCGACATCACGGAACCTAATGATCAATTATTTGAGATGATTGAAAAGAGCTTTGGCTCCATGGGTGATTTTTACGGGGAATTAAAAACTGCAGCCGTCAGCGTCTTCGGCAGCGGCTGGGTCTGGTTGGTTTTGGATGGCGAAACTTTAAAGATTGTGAAAACTGCTAACGGCAGTAATCCTCTGGTTGATAACTTAAAACCCCTCTGGGGCTTGGACGTCTGGGAACATTCATATTACCTGGATTATCAGAATCGCCGCGCTGATTATATTGAGGCAGTGCTGCGCAACTTGCTTAACTGGGACTTCATCGCCGCCAATCTTTAAGAGCTTATGTATAAGAATCCCTATGCCAAACTTAAGCCGGCCAGTCGCCGGCCATACACCGAGATTTATCTGATTCGCCACTGCAACCCTGACTATAGCCTGGAAAAGAAATTAGGCGAATATAATATGCCCCTTTCCGCTCAAGGTCTGAAGCAGCGGGCGCATCTGACCAGGAAATTATTAACCCTGAAGATAGATAAGGTTTATGTGAGCAGTTTAGCGCGCGCTCAGGAAAGCGCTGCTCTTTATGTAATGAAAGCGGGACTAAAGATGAATATTGATGAACGGCTTGATGAAATTGACTGGAAGAATTGGTATCGCTTGAAGTTTTTTAATATGACCGAGAAGACTCGCGATAAACAGCTTGAGCGTTACGAGGCGCTCGACCGGGAGCTTGATAAGATGCAGACCGTCTCACGCCGCGCTATTTCCGACCTCTTTCATCATAATCGGGGCAAGCGAATAGCTGTTTTTTCTCACGGTAATTTTATTCGTTCGCTTTTGACCGGCATCTTGAATGCCGATGTGGTCGGTTTTTTGAGTTTGGAAATCTTTCAGTCGTCAATCAGTAAAGTTGTCATTGACCGGGATGGCTATATCAAAATCAGCGCCATTAACGACGCCGATCATTTGCCAACGCCGCCGACCGAAGACCTCTATATTACTTTGGCGGATTAATATTTTTTTATGAAGAACAATTTATCTACGAGAATTATTTCTCGAACTTTCCTGGCTGTCATAATGCTCAGCGCTTTTTTGACGCCAGGATTATTAATGTCGCCGGCTGAAGCTGCCACTAATCTTAACGGCCGCATCCTCCTTCAGGTCCAAGCCAATGGTGAGGCCTGGTATGTTAACCCTCTTAATAGTTCCCGATATTATCTCGGTCGGCCGGATGATGCTTTTAATGTCATGCGGTCTCTCGGTTTAGGAGTCACCAATAGCGACTTAGAGAAATTTAAAGTCAGTGCTCCGGCGCGTTTATCCGGCCGCATTCTACTTCAAGTTCAGGATAAGGGGCAGGCATATTACTTATCACCAACCGATTTAAAATTATATTATTTAGGTAGGCCAACCGATGCCTTTAATGTCATGCGGTCTTTGGGGCTGGGTATCACCAATGCTGACCTGATTAAAATCAGAATCGCTTCGGTGGGCGGGCAGATTATCGCGCCACCACTACCGTTAAGCCCGGTTACTACCGTGCCGACGAGCAGTGTTGCTTTAGACACGCCTTTGACCTGGAATTTTAAGTACGGGAATAATAATTATACTGTTAATCAGAATTTATCATCATCTTTATATAATTCCTATAAGACCTCAACTAAGGTCTATTCCTATTCCGGCGCGACAGTGTCCGATGCTACTTTGCGGGAAGCTTTTTACGGCATCTTTTTTAACGTTAAGTCCGGGGACACGTCTCTTAATGACTTAATTGCGAAGCTCAAAGCGACGGCTGAGGCTAATAATTGGACCAGTGACCAGACTCTGGAATTTACCATGGCGCTCGTGCAATTTATTCCTTACGACAGCGCGAAATTAAGCGAATTCAACAACCGTAATAATAATCCGTATTATCCTTACGAAACATTATATCTTGATAAAGGGGTTTGTTCTGATAAGACATTTTTGGCAGTAGCGCTTTTGCGTAAGCTTGGTTACGGAGCGGCGATTCTCGATTTTCCGGCCGCTAATCATAGTGCGGTCGGCATTGCTTGTCCGACAGATCAATCTTTGAACGGCACTGGTTATTGCTTCGGAGAGACGACCAACTATTTTCCGTTAGGCATTGTCCCGCCGAGCCTGAGCGCCGGTCAGGCGCAAGTCGGGTCCGAAGAATTTGACGGATTGTTTGATGCTAACCATCTTGGCGCCATGGAAATATACCAGAAGACTAGTGGCAAGTTATATTATGGCGTGGCTACTACTCGAGCTAAAGTGGCGAGTCTTAAGTCTGCGAAAGATTACTTAAATACTCAGGAGCCGGTCTTGAATTCACTTGATGCTGCTCTGAAAGTAAAGGCCGCCGCCGTCAGCGCTCTGAAGGCGGAAATGGACGGGTATCTTAGTTCCGGTCAAATTTCCCAGTACAATGCTAAGGTGGGAACTTATAATGATATGGTTAATAATTACAATGATGATTTAGCTGTTTATCGGACGGCGGTTGATAGCTATAATCAGAAGGCTAACCAATTTAATCTGGATGTAAATAATTTCTACCAAAAATAGGCTAAGATCAAGTAATAAATAGGCATAATCTGGCTTCCGTCGAGTCTTGACAATACCTGCTATTTGCGATATCTTATGAGCAGAGGTTTTATGCCTTTGGCCGCCTGGCGGTCTTTTATTAATTATCATGCTCCTATTGGCCTTTGGCCATTATTTTCTTGCCCCCACGTGTTGGGAGTGAAGGGAGCAGACGTAACGGGCTACGGCCCTAAAAAGAAAAACTATGTCAAACCTACCGAAAATTGAAGACATGCTGAAAGCCGGCATGCACTTCGGCCACCGCACTAATCGTTGGCACCCGAAAATGAAGCCGTTCATCTTCACCTCGAAGAATGGCGTCTACATTATTGATTTAAAGAAGTCTCAAGAAAAATTACAGGAAGCTTTAGAATTCATCAGCCAGCTGGTCGGTGAAGGCAAGAGCATTTTATTTATCGGCACTAAGAGCCAGGTTTCCGCTCCTTTGAAGAAAATGGCCGAAGAAACCAATCAGTCCTATGTTGTCGGCAAATGGCTTGGTGGTTATCTGACAAACTTCGCTATGGTCAAGAAATCCGTGAAGAAATATTTGGACTTGATTGAAAAGCGCGACAACGGCAAATTAGAAAAATATACGAAGAAGGAGCAGTTAAACTTCAGCCGTGAAATCAAGAAATTAGAAGTTCGCGTCGGCGGCTTGGCCGCTTTGAATAAGCTCCCTGATGCATTGTTCATCTGGGACATCAAAGAAGAAGAAACAGCTGTCAAAGAAGCGCAGCAGAAAAATATCCCGATTATCGCAGTGTGTGACACTAACGTCAATCCGGAACAGGTTAATTACCCGATCCCGGCTAACGACGATTCAACTAAAACTATCAAATTATTATTAGAAGCTATTAAAGGCGCCATCGTTGAAGGCAAAAGAAACCTTAAATAGTCTTTAATAAATTATCTTCATCATAAAAATATGGAACTCATTAAACAATTACGTGAGATGACTGGAGCAGGCATGGTTGATTGCAAGAAGGCTTTAGACGAGGCCGGTCAAGACATCAACAAAGCCATTGAAATCCTGCGCAAGAAAGGCATCTCTAAGGCTGCCAAGCGTACTGACCGCGACACCAACGAAGGCGTTATTAAGGTCGGCGTTAATGCTGATAATACTGAAGCCTATATCTTGCAGTTTAATTCCGAAACTGATTTCGTCTCCCGCAATGATAAATTTCAGGGCTTAGCTGATGATATCTTAAATGTTATCAAAGCTAATAAGCCAGCTACTTTAGAAGCTCTCATGGCTCTGCCGATGGGCAGTGGCACCGTGGAGGAAGCTATTGGTACTTTAAGCGGCACCATTGGCGAAAAGATGAGCGTCAAGAGCTTTGAAATTGTCAACGGCGCCTCAGTCGCTGCTTATTCTCATTCCGGCGGACGCATCGGCGTGCTTATCGCTTTGGATAAGTCTGATTCCGTCGCTTTAGCGGCTGATATCGCTATGCATACCGCAGCAGCTAACCCGAAGTGTATTATGCCGTCAGAAGTTGATCCGGCAGAAATGGCTAAGGAAAAGGAAATCTATAAGGAGTTATTGATTAAGGAAGGTAAGCCGGAGAATATGGTTGAGAAAATCGTTGAAGGCAAGATGGGTAAATATTATTCCGAAGTCTGCTTGTTTGAACAAGAGTTCATCAAGGATGACAAGAAGGAAATCAAAGACATTTTGGCCGGCGCCAATATCCTGAAATTCGTCCGCTACTCCCTCTAATATATAAAACTCTGAACACGCTTAAGCCCCTCTAGTTAGGGGCTTAATGTTATTTAATCATTTATTACCACATGTTAATCGCTCAAGTACAATTCGCTCCTTGGGATAAGGTCTATAATTTTACCGTCGGCAGCCTCAGCTTGTCGCTCGGTGATTATGTAATTGTTAAAACTGAGCTCGGCACCGAACTCGGTAAAGTGACGAAGATCTTCAAGGAAGAAGGCGGCAGCGAAGGCCGGGAAGTAAAACCAGTTATTCGGAAAGCCGGCTACGACGATATTTCCCGTCTGCCAGATGCAGCTAAGAAGCAGGAAGTGATGGATTATTGCGCCGAGATGATTGCTAAGAATAATCTGCCGATGAAGCTCATCGACGTCCATTTCGCTTTTGAAGGCAATCGTTTTAACTTCGCTTTCGTCTCCGATAATCGCGTTGATTTTCGTAACTTAGTGAAGGATTTAGCCGGACGTTTTAACGCCAATATCCGTTTGACCCAAATCGGGACGCGCGACGAAGCTAAGATTACCGGTGATTGCGGTCCCTGCGGCCGCGGCTTATGCTGCCGACAATTCCTCGATGATTTTTCTTCTATCACTTCAGAAATGGCAGAAGCCCAGCAGGTTGTTCATCGGGGCAGCGACCGGATATCCGGCATGTGCGGCCGTTTGATGTGCTGCTTGTCCTATGAATACGAGGGCTATAAGTCCATGGCCGGCGAATTGCCGCCTCTGGGTACGAAAGTTAATGTCGATGGCCGCCGCGGTACCGTTACTGGTCACCACATTCTCAAGCAGACCGTGGATGTCCGCTTTCCGGCCGATAAGCCGGGAGAACGGGATACGTTTATTCAGGTTGATATTAACCGCCATAAGAAAAAGGATTGCAAGGATTGTAAGAAAGGGAAATAGAGATAAAATTAGTTGTTATAGGAAGACCGCTCTTGATAGGGCGGTTTTTTGTAAGACTGAATAATGTGCTAGATTATAGCGGAACCAGCTCGATAGTTATATAATTAGCTTACAGTATGTTGCTTTATTTGAAACGCATAAAATTCATCCACCTTTTTTGGTTATTATTCTATAGCCTGATTTTTGTTATCCTTTTTAAGTAGTCCGTGTCTGCGCTTGATCCAGATTTGGGCTGGCATTTGCAAGTCGGGCGGGAAATAATCTTGACCGGCGCCGCTCCGCAGGCTAATCTCTATAATTTTTCCTATATTGGTAACTGGGTTGATCATGAATGGCTGGCTAATGTCCTGATGTATGAAGTGTATGCCCGCTGTGGCTATGTCGCTTTAGCTCTACTATCTTGCTTGCCGCTTCTCATTGCTTTAATAGTTTTAAATATCCGGACGTCGCGTCAAATTAGTTCTAATGCTTTAAAGATTTTGGTGATTGGCGGCCTGCAGATAATCGGCCTGCTGATTTGCCTCCATTATTTTGGCACCAGGGTGCAGGTTATCGCGCCCTTATTCTTAGTGTTTGAACTTCTAATTATTAATCGCTATCAAGCCCGGCGTCGCCCGTCTCAATTACTGTGGCTGTGGCCGCTCTTTTTGCTGTGGGCCAATTTGCATGCCAGTTTTCTCCTAGGTCTATTTATTGTTTTGGCCTGGGCAGGCTTTAAAACAATTGAGGCCTTGCTTAATAAGAATTGGCACTTTACTTGGCTGCCGCCAGACAATATTTTTTCTTTTAAGCAATTGCGAATAATATGGACAGTGGCCATGATTGCCGGCCTGGCAACTCTCCTCACCCCCTATGGCTTAGGACTGTATTCGCTTCTGGCTGAATATCGGAATACCATTTATCTCTCATATATAGAGGAATGGCGCGCTCAATGGACGCGGCCCTATAATTATTTCGAGCTGGGCTTTATTGGACTCACTTTTATTATTCTGTCGGCCGCGGTCTGGTTAAATACTTATCGGAAAAGAATCAAATCTAATCTTTGGTCCATATTTTTGGCCATCATTTTTTTAGGCCTGGCTTTGAAATCGCGGCGGCATCTGCCTATATTTTTTGTGGCAACTTTTGAAATAACGGCCTATGCGGGTACAGATTTTTTAAACGGACTATTTAATTCTGTCCGGGAACGCTGGCAGGGAATTACTCGAAACCGTTTGATCGTGAGCATCTTTAAGTCAGCTGTACTTATCTATCTGGCCATATTAATATCTTTGCAGGTCGGAAATATTCACTTGTTCTCGAATCCTTTTGCCTACTTCTCGATCGCTTATCCCTATGACGCCGTAAATTATTTAAAAAGTAATCCGGCCTATGCCTCGGGAAATATTTTTAATACCTATAATTGGGGTGGCTATTTAATTTGGCAATATCCCGAAAAGCAGATATTTATTGACGGACGGTTTCCGCAAGCGCCCATGGACGGACATACATTTCTGCAGGAGTATTTGCAGTTTTTTGGCTCTGAACAAGAAATAGCCGAAGCTTTAAGAAAATATGATATTAGTTTGGTAATTTTGGCTAACAAAGCGGAGGACAGGGAGCTGAGCAAATATTTGCGGAAGCAGTCGGACTGGCAATTGATATATGGTGATCCGGTTAGTCTAGTTTTTTATCGGATCACAAGTCTCTAGGAACCATATTTCTGTATATTATTAATTCAGTCCGCCTTTAAAAGATTATTTCAAACATTTCATAAATATGTTATAATTTACACATAAATCATTAATCATAACCTTATGAAAAAAATAAACGTGGCGATTAACGGGTTCGGACGCATCGGCCGAGCCGCTCTGAAAGTTATTTGGATGCGTTTTCCTGATATGAACGTGGTGGCGATTAATGATCTGACTGATGCCGCAACTTTAGCGCATCTTTTAAGCCATGACTCCTGCTATGGCTCCACTCAACAAAAGATAACTGCCACTAAGGACGCCATTACTGTTAATGGCCTGAAAATTCCGGTTTTTGCCATCAAAGAACCAAGCGAATTGCCTTGGCAGAAGTACAAGGTTGATATCGTTCTGGAATGCACCGGCCGGTATACCAATAAGGAGGCTTTAGAGGCTCACTTGAAGGCTGGCGCCAAGAAAGTTATCTTATCAGCTCCGGCTAAGAAGGGTGGTGTGAAAACTATCGTCCCGGGCGTAAATATGGATAAGGTTTTAAAGAGCGATCATATCGTTTCTTGCGCCTCGTGCACGACTAATTGCTTAGCCCCGTCCACTAAAATTATTAAGGACGCTTTTGGTATCAAGAAGGCTCTCATGACTACCATTCATTCCTATACCGCCGATCAGAACTTAGTAGACGGACCGCACAAGGATTTAAGGAGAGCACGCGCGGCCGCTATCAATATCATCCCGACCACTACCGGAGCGGCTTTTTCCACTGCTGAAACTATTCCATCTTTGAAGGATAAGTTTGACGGCCTGGCGGTCCGCGTTCCGACGCCCGTCGGCTCTTTATGTGACACTGTTTATCTGCTGGCCAAGAAAACGACCGTGGAGAAAGTTAATGCGGCTTTCATTAAAGCGGCTAGCGGCAAGATGCGCGGCATTATTGAGGCCTCAAATGATGAATTAGTTTCCAGCGATATTATCGGCAATTCCCACAGCTCAATTATTGATTTGAAGAATACCAGAATCGTGGACGGCGATCTCTTAAAGGTTATCTCCTGGTATGACAATGAATGGGGTTATTCCAATCGCTTCGTCGAATTAGCTGATTATATGAGGAAGTTTCTTTAATTAATATCTATTAATACAATATGATGAAATTAGAAAATAAAGTCGCGGTCGTGACCGGAGCTGCTAGCGGTATTGGTTTAGCTATCGCCAATCTCTTTCTGGCCGAAGGCGCTAAAGTCGTCTATTCCGATGTTAACGATGCCAGCCTGGAACTGGATCCAGCTAAGGCTATATTTGTAAAATGCGACGTCGCTAAATCGGCGGAAGTGGATGCGCTGGTTAAATCAGCTGTCGATACTTTCGGGCAGATTGATATCATGGTCAATAACGCCGGCGTCGGCGCTTTAGGCGGTATTCTGGAGACGACTGATGCTGATTGGGAGAGAATCCTGCAGGTTAACCTTTTTGGCGTCTTCTATGGCGCAAGAGCGGCGGGCAAAGCTATGAAAGCCGCTGGCATCAAGGGTAATATCATTAATATGAGCTCTATTCTCGGTTCGGTCGGTATGGCCTCAACTGTCGCCTATTGCACGACTAAGGGTGGGGTAGTGCAGATGACGCACGCGGCCGCTTTAGATTTAGCGCCTTT
>VFKX01000074.1 GCA_009885285.1 Candidatus Falkowiibacteriota bacterium | reverse complement strand
TCGCTATAATAAAAATAATCCAGAATATTCTGGATTATTTTTATTATGGGTGCCTATCGGGGATTTGCGTGTTCGCTTTTCGCCGTCATGCGAAAAGCTCTCGTGTCCAGACCAGCCGCTAAGCGCTCGCTTACTCGCGCTTGTCGTCGCTCTCCTTTTCGTTCGGTTTTCCAACCTCACTCAAGACTCGCTCGCTGCTTGTCCGATTCCCAGCGACTAGCGTCGCTATAATAAAAATAATCCAGAATATTCTGGATTATTTTTATTATGGGTGCCTATCGGGAATCGAACCCGAGATAACAGGACCACAACCTGCTGTGTTGCCTCTACACCATAGGCACCATGATATTTCTTTTCTCAAGAAACGTACGCCCGGGGGGAGTCGAACCCTCGTCTAGAGCTTAGAAGGCTCCCGTTCTATCCGCTGAACTACGGGCGCAAACAAATAAATTATCCCTAAGAATAATTTAGGTTAATATTAATAAAAATATTAGTTCTTGTCAAATGAGCTATTTCAGCTTTCTCTGCCTGACTGCCTCATAAACGATTACTGCCGCCGAAACTGAAACATTTAATGAATCTATTCCCTCTTTCATTGGTATTTTAATCAATTGATCGGCCTTGTCTAGCCATTTTTTCCCTAATCCTTGAGCTTCTGATCCCAGTACAATGGCGGTTGGAGCGCTATAATCCATATCTGTATAATTTTTAGCGCCTATTGTTGCCGCCCCAAAAGTCTTGATCTTATGCGCTTTCACCCATTTCAGAGTCTCGTCTACGCTAGCGCTAATGATATTCTCAGTAAAAACATGGCCTTCACTCGCCCGAATAACATTCGGATTATACATATCAGTTTGGCCATCATTAATGATTACTGCTTCCACGCCCGTAGCATAGGCAGTTCGAATAATGCCGCCTAGATTGCCGGGTTTCTCTACATTTTCTAAGATTATTATCAGGGGATTGGCGCTTAATTTTATATCAGCCAGACTCTTATGCTTCGGCTTAGCAACCGCCACAAAACCATCTGGATTTTCCTTGTAGCTAATCTTTTTTAAAACTGACTCCGAAATTTCCACCCTCTTATCTGCCTCAATTTTATTTAAAATACCGGCCCTGTCTTCATTACACCTTGAACAATAAAAAAGGGAAACAATTTCCACTTGCCCGCGTAAAGCCATTTCAATCTCTCGTAAACCATCGATCAGAATTAAGCCATTCTTTTTCCGGACACCGGACTTTTTTAAGTCTATCGCTTCCTTGACGATATTATTAGCTAGGCTGGTAATCATATTTTTATTATTTACTAGTATATTATACCAATAAATACATATTATAACAAAAACCCCGCTTTAGGGCGGGGTTTAAGTAAACTCTGATTGCTTAAATTTTTATTTGGCTTGCATGGCTGAGCTCCCGGAAGTGACTCCGCCGGTATACCTGGCATCTTCATTTACAAACTCACCGGCATCAACTTTAGGAAATTTATTTCCAGCCTTAGAGTAAATACCCTGCAACTCCAAGTTCAAGTCGCTGATCACCTGACCATTGCTAGCCGCATCAACAATTTTCTTAACATAGGCGTATACGATCTTAAAGTTGCTTTCTTGCTTCTCCGCATCTGAAAGTTTGCCTTTATATTCTTTAAAGGCATCAAGAATTTCCTGAGCCTTAGCCTTAAATTTTTCTTTTCTGCTCTCTGTACCGTTTTCTACTTTAGCACCGTCCTGATTTTCTAATTCTGCCTTTACCCCCTCCTGGACATTTTTCAAAGCTTCCGCTTCCGGGCTCAATACTTCAGTTTTTACAACTGGTTCTTCCTTTTTAGATCCAAATCCCATTTTTTCAAAAAATCCCATACGTTTGAAATTAAATTTAATTAATCACTATATTTAAATTATACTCCTTTTTTAGATTATCGTCAATTTAAAAGCCTCGACTATTTACAAATTTATGATATAATCAGCCTATAATAATATATAAAATATGCCTATTCCACATCTTAAAAAAACTGTCGCTAATTGGCGGGAAAAACCGAGCCGTTCGCGACATAATAACCCTAATAATACAGATAAATACGCCATATTAAAGAAACTGATTAAGCCGGCCTTAATTCTCGGTTTAGCTCTTTTAATAATTTTTACCGTCTATATCCTGATTATCTCCCGAGATTTACCTAATCCTAACCAATTAATGACTCGTCAGGTCGCCCAAAGCACGAAGATTTATGACCGCACCGGGGAGAATGTTTTATATGAAATTAGCGGAAATGAACGCCGCACTTTAGTAGCCATCAACGAAATACCTGACTATGTCAAACAGGCCACTATCGCTATCGAAGATAAGGGTTTTTACAAGCATGGCGGTTTCAGCGTCTGGTCCATGTTCCGGACAGTGGTCACTAATGTAATTTTTAGTCGCAGCGCCGGCGGATCAACTCTTACTCAGCAATTCATTAAGAATGCTGTTCTAACCAACGAGAAAACCATTACCCGTAAAGTTAAGGAATTAATTCTTTCCTATCGCCTAGAAAAGAAATTTTCTAAAGATGAGATTCTCCAGATGTATCTAAATGAAATTCCCTATGGCTCCAATGCATATGGCGTAGAGGCAGCCTCTCAAAAATATTTCGGGAAATCGGTCAAACAAGTATCCTTAGCAGAAGCAGCTGTCTTAGCAGCTATTGTTCAGGTTCCTAGTCGCTATTCACCATACGGACCAAACAAAGACACTCTCTTAGGCAGAAAGGATTACGTTTTAAACTTAATGGCGGAGCAAGGCTATATCTCAGAAGCAGAGCGCGATGCCGCTAAAACTCAGGAAATTAAATTCAATGGTCCGGAAACCAATATCACCGCCCCGCATTTTGTCATGTACATCAAGGACATCTTAGCTGATAAGTATGGTGAGAAAATGGTTGAGCAAGAAGGCTTAAAAATTTATACAACCATTGATTTATATAAACAAAAAGCTGCCGAAGAAGTTATTGCCGAAAGAACTAAGGATTACCCGACAAAATACGGCGCTAATAACGCGGCCTTAGTTTCAATTGACCCGAAAACCGGTCAAATTTTAGCCATGGTGGGTAGTCGCGATTATTTTAATGACTCCATCGATGGCCAAGTCAATGTCACTACTCGCCCCCGTCAGCCAGGATCATCGATGAAGCCCTTAGTATATGCGGCCTTATTTGAAAAAGGTTATTCTCCGGACACCATCCTGTATGACGTAGTCACTAATTTTTCTACTGACCCAGCCCAAGTCTACGAACCACACAATTATAACGGATCAGAATTAGGCCCGGTCTCAATCCGCAAAGCCTTAGCTGGATCGCTTAATATCCCGGCTGTCAAAGCTATTTACTTAGCCGATATAAATAACGTTATCGACCTGGCTGAGAATTTAGGCTATACGACTCTCTACCCACGTAGCCGCTTTGGCCTCTCCCTGGTCCTTGGTGGCGCGGAGGTCAAACTCCTGGAACATGTTAACGCTTATAGTGCCTTCGCTCGTGACGGGCAGATTAGCCCCATTGTCAGCATTCTTAAAGTTGAAGATAAGAATGGCAAGGTTCTAGAGGAGTATCAAACATCTGAAAAAAAGGTTCTTGATTCTAAAGTTGTCCGCATGATAAATAGTATTCTTTCTGATAATGACGCCAGAACTTATGTTTTCGGAGCTAAAAATTATTTAACCCTGCCTAATCGCCAAGTCGCCGCTAAGACTGGAACCACTAATGATTTCCATGATGCCTGGACAATTGGCTACACTCCGTCATTAGTAACCGGTGTCTGGGTGGGCAATAGTAATAACAAGGCTATGAAGGGTAAAGCGGATGGTAGTGTTTTAGCTGCTCCGATTTGGCACGATTTTATGGCCAAAGTTTTAGGTAATACCCCCTCTGAAACATTCAAGTCTCCAGAAGAATATAAAACAGGTAAGTCAATGCTGGACGGGGTTATCCCCACTGAGTTAATCTCTGTGGATATCACCACCGGCCTGCAAATTAGTAGTTCAACACCTCCGGAATTAATCGGCCAAAGAATGGGTCCAGCTTACCACTCTATCCTGTATTACGCCGATAAGAACGACCCTCTTGGTCCAGCGCCAACTGAACCAGCTAATGACCCGCAATTTACTCTCTGGGAAAATGCTGTGAGAAAATGGGCCGAGAAACATACTTCCTCAACCCCGATTGCCATCAGCAACTCTTCAACAAAACCAGCTATTAGTATTATTATGCCGACAGCCAATCAAACAATTTCATCTGATAATCTCGATGTTCAAGTGGCAGTCGATGCTGTTAACGGCGTTAGTCGAGTCGAATATTATTTAAATAATAATCTTTGGCAGACAGTTAATGGCACAACTCCGGTCAGTCAGTCTATCAAGTTCTTAAGCAACGGCTACCACACCCTAAAAGCAGTAATCTGCGACAATGCCGAAAATTGCAGCGAGTCTGTCGTTAACTTCAATCTCAATATCAAGAATAATCCAGTCAGCTCCTCTAAAGCGTCGGCAAAAATAATTGCGCCGACAAACAACACTAGTCTTAAGTCCAGCTCTTTCCCCTTAATAATTAAAATGGAAGTTGCAAATGCAGATCGCGCGGCCTCAATCCATTTATTTGCCAAAAATACCGCTACTGGCAACTTAACCACTCTTAAAGACATTAATAATCCTGGACCGGCTTTAGAATATTCCTGGGAAATCGCCCCACCAGTAGGAAATTATCTGCTTTATTCCCTGCTCAATGATTGGAATGGAGAAACAACTCGGAGCAATGAAATAGAAGTGACAATGAAATAATAAATTTAAACAAAAATTCCTTCACCATCAGGTGAAGGAATTTTTGTTTAGCGCGTTTAATTTTCTTATTTCAAATAAAATAATTTCTACTGTCTAATCGGCATAATAATGTAAAGATAACCGTCCTCCTTCTCAGCTCTCAGCACACAAGGCGTATTGCTATTTAGAATACTGATTCTCACTAAATCACCACCAATATTATTTAAGCCGTCAATTAAATACCGGTAATTAATAGTGATTTCATTCTCACCGCCGGTCACATTAGCATCAACCTCAGCTCGACTCTCGCCGCTCGCTCCTGAGAAAGCAGATACAATAACTTTATCCTTAGAAAATTTAAGAGTGACATCATTAATTCCCATCTTAGAAAATAAGGCTGAAGCTTTGACTGCTCGCGCCAGCTCAGATCTTTCAACTAAAACATCTGTTTGGCTTTGCGTGGGGATAATCTGTTTATAGTCTGGGTAATGACCATTAATCAAACGAGAGATTAAATCTACTGCATCGACGGTGAATAAAATTTGATTGTCAGAAATATAAATCTTGACGTCAGTTTCTGATTCCAAGGCGCTCATATCAATGCCGTTTAAAATTCTTAAAACCTCGGCAGCTGTTTTAGCTGGAACAATAACCTTGCTATCATCCTTGGCGCCATGATTAACAACCTCAATTTCACTTTCCGCTAAACGATAACTATCAGTCGCAGCCAGGCTCAATTTATCACCCAGGAAAGTGAAAAGAACACCGGTTAATTCGACGCGGTTCTCGCTATTTGAAACAGCAAAGATAACACTATTCAAGGCTTTCTTTAAATCAACAATCTGACAGCTGAAAAAATTATCTTTAGGGATGGCCGGGATAAGTGGAAATTCTTTAGCCTGCTCTCCCTTAATTTTTGTTTTATAACTACCGCATTCCAATTTCAGCTCCCCCTCCTTTTCCTCTAGACTAACTTTTTCATTACCACTGAGAAGATTGACATACTCAGTAATTAATTTTGAATCAACCGTAAACTGACCGTCTGATTCTATTTTACCTCTAAGCTGATGAATGACACCGATTTCTAGATTAGTGCTAATTAATTCAATATTGCCATTCTCAGCTTTTATTAAAATATTATTGAGGATAGGTAAGTTAATATTCTTGGTGGTAATGTGTCCAACAATATTTAACCCTCTCCTTAAGTTTTCTTGTAAGCTTATCAACTTCATATGTTTAATGGTTATTATATTATTAATTTATATATATTAAACTAATAATAGTAATAAGGGCGGGGATAACTTTGGGTTTAGGCGATTTAACTAATTTTTGCTGACATATTGACCGATTTAGCGGTGTATAAGCCACTGCATTAACTGTTCATTATTTTTGATATCTTGGGGGCAACTTGCGATATTATTTTTTTGTACACATTCTATAACACCTTCTCACCATGAATCTAACAGCTTATGAACAGAGTATTCCACAGAAATTGACCATTAATATGAAGAATTGAAAAGCTGTCTGATGGATGCGAGCTCTTGTTTAATCTTTTCATTGCCAAGTTCAACTGTTTCGTGGTGTATCTTATTATACGAGTGCATGGCAGTAGTGTGATCACGTCCACCCAGTTCAGCGCCGATACTAGGATATGATGTCCCGATATCTTCTCTTATAATAAAGATAGCGATTTGCCTTGGCCAAACCAATTCTTTTTTACGGCTCTTGCCAATCAAATCCTTATAAGTGGTATTATAAAATCTGGCAGTCGCCTCCACAACCTCCTTGGGCGTAATTGATTTTGTCTGAATATTTGAGACATAATCGCTTAAAATTTCCTTAACACTGCGAATAGTAGGGGTTAAGCCCTTAAATTGATGAGAAGCGATAACTTTAATTAAAGCGCCTTCAAGTTCGCGGATATTGTTTTGGACATGGTCGGCGATGTAAGTTAACATTTCCCTATCCAGGGGGCAGCCCTTTTCAATAGCTTTTCTTTCTAAAATCGCTACCTTGGTTTCAATATCAGGTTTTCCGACATCGGCTACCATACCTGACTCAAAGCGGGAGATGAGGCGGCTTTCAATAGCGGGAATGGATTTTGGTGGACGATCAGAGGTTAGGACTATTTGTTTGTCGTTCTGCTGTAATTCGTTAAAAGTATGGAAAAATTCCTCTTGAGTGCCGTCTTTGCCGCCCATGAACTGAACATCATCAACTAATAAGAGGTCGACGTTTCGGTAAAGGTTCTTAAATTCCTTAGCTTTACCGCTTTTGACTGCTTGAATATAGTTATTGGTGAACTTTTCACTGGTGGCATAAAGAATTTTGGTAGTTTTTTTAGCCACCGCATTACCAATAGCCTGTAGTAAATGGGTTTTGCCTAGACCTACTCCACCATATATAAACAGGGGGTTGTAAGATTTACCCAGGTTTTCCACAACTGCTAAACAGGCCGCGTGAGCTAGTTCGTTGCCGCGGCCGACAATAAAGTTCTCAAAGACATAGCGGGGGTTGAGACCGTATTGGTTAACATTGCCATTCATCGGCGCTTGGTTATTATTATTCTGGGAATTATTCTGGGTATTGTTTTGATTATTATATGTGCTAGGGGCTTCTCTTTTTTCAAAATTAGTAGATCGGGCCTGATCTTGATTATTACTATCTGACTCCTCAATTACTATATTTGGAGTCTGCCCTCGTCTTAATTCAATTTTGTATATTATCTCTTGAATCTTTTGTTTTGTTACGCTTTCTAGGGCTCCAAGAATATTTTTATGATATTTTTCTTCCAGCCATTTCTTAACAAAGGCATTCGGCACGCAAACAATAACCCGATCATTTTCGAATGATGATATGAAGGTATCTTTAAACCACGTCACAAAATTAGCTCGTGATAAGCTTAATTCTATTTCCCCTAGGACGGCCTGCCAGATTTGTTCGCTAGTCATGGTGGTGAATATTTAGCTCAGTTGATCAATATATCTAATAATCCTTATCAAATTTATTATATTGGATAAACCCGTTTACCACAAGTTTATTAACTGTTTATTACGTGTTAATAACAGGGGGATAACTTAAAGATTACGTTTTGGCGCTATTATTGACTCTTGGAAATAAAAGTGTTATCTTATAGAGGAATAATAATTAAATTAATCTCTTAGCACCGATATGCCAAAACGCACCTATCAGCCTAACAAGAAACGGGCAAAAACAAAACACGGATTTATTGAAAGAATGAGCACTAAAGATGGTCGCGCTGTTTTGAAGCGTCGCCGTGATAAAGGCCGTGCAAAATTAACAAAATAAGCGTTATTGGCGCCAAATGTTAAATAAAAGTAATAGAATAAATAAAGATAAAGATTTTGACCGAGCTTTTAAGACCGGTCAATCTTTTTATACAAAGGATTTTGGCTTAAAAGCAGTTGATAATGGAGTTGATAAGATAAGGCTAGGTATTCTCATTAGTACTAAAGTTAGCAAAAAAGCTGTAGTTAGAAATAAGCTGAAGCGGCAAATTAAAGAGATTGTTCAAACTGAGCTTCCCGCCCTAAAGCCTGGAAAAGATCTAGTTTTAATCATATTTTCTCAAATATTAGACAAAAATTTCGGAGAGATTAAGTCTCTAATTATCTCGGCGCTAAAAAAACTAAAACTTTATATTTAGGCTAATATTAAATGTTTATGTACGATTCAATCGTAAATTTACCTCGTAAATTAGTGGTTGGGGCAATTCGGCTTTACCAAAAGACGTTCTCTTTTGATCATGGACCGATGAAATCTCTGTATCCGCACGGTTTTTGCCGCTTTTATCCCAGCTGCTCACAATACGGGGTTGAAGCAATTGAAAAATACGGTATTATAAAGGGAGGGTTAATGACTAGCTGGAGAATTTTAAGGTGTAATCCTTGGAATAAAGGCGGTAATGACCCGGTGCGATAATTTAATAAATTTAGCTAAAATTCGTAAATCATATGGGAAATATTTTTACAACCATTTTTTATCAACCAATTTTAAACTTATTGGTCCTGCTCTATAATACTGTTTCTTTTCATGATTTGGGCTTGGCTATTATTTTTTTAACCATTGTTTTAAAGCTGATTCTCTGGCCTTTGGGCAGATCGGCTATTAAATCTCAGAAGTCCCTTCAGGATTTACAACCCAAGATCGACGCTTTAAAGAGTGAATATGGTAATGATAAGGCGGCTTTAAGCAAGGCGACCATGGATTTGTATAAGAATAATAAAGTAAATCCTTTCTCATCTTGTCTGCCGTTACTCATTCAATTGCCATTTTTAATTGCTGTTTATCGTGTGTTTAGCGATGGTGTTAACAGTAAGCTAGATTATGTTTATACTTTCATAGCTAGACCGGAAGCCATTAACCTGATTTCCTTTGGTTTCTTAGATTTAGGTAAGCCGCATATCGTTTTAGCTGTTTTAGCGGGCTTGGCTCAATTCTGGCAAGCCAAGATGATGATCACTAAACAGCCAGCCGTCAAAACCCCTGGCTCTAAGGATGAGAGTATGGCCGCCATTATGAATAAGCAGATGCTTTATTTCATGCCGGCGATTACCATCTTTATCGGTATCTCTTTGCCGGGTGGTCTGACCTTGTATTGGCTCGTTTTAACTTTAGCTACTGTTGCGCAGCAATTATTAACCTTTAGAGGTAAAAAGGTTGAATCTCAAGAACCTAAAATTATCGATGGCTCTGTTGTAGGAAAAGAGTAGACTAGCTTATATTTATAGTCGTAAGTAAAAAACCCTCATAATATGAGGGTTTTTGTTTATATCTTTCGTAATTAATTTTTTACTATCGCCGGAGTAGTGCTGGCCACAATTGGACTTGAGCTTACTCCTTTGCCGACTAAGCATACTCCTTGCCATGGCACGTAATGTGACGAGAAGCGGCGCTCATGGATAGGGGTAGTAGTAGCACCCTCGGGATAGATGACTTTATAGTCAAAGAAAGCATCTGCGCCATTATGTGAGCTCTCGGTACACTTTTTTTCACCTGGTTTGAGTGTGCTTGATTCAATTATTCTGGTCGGAGCGGGCTTAACGATATTGTAAATAGTGGGGTAGGTGGTGGTGGCGATGCGGCCGTCCTTAGTTCCCCAGAAATCAAAATAGATATCATCTTTAATAATTCTGGCTTGAATAAGGATATAGTTGCCAGTATCGTTAATAAATCTTAGGTCGGGTTTCGGATCATAAATAGTAGCGTCTGTTCCCGCCGGTTCATAATAGGAAACGCGATAGGAATGGTTCTGGCGCATCGTAATTGGCAAGCCAGTACTAAGAGCCGTCCTAAATATAGTGGTGCCGATTTGGCAGAGTCCACCGCCGAATTCCGGCACAGTTTTATTACCCTTGATAACTAACTCTGGGTAATAGCCAGTACTGGCATCAATTGCACCTAAAGCTTTAATGAGAGAAAATTCCTCATTCGGTTTAATCAAGATACCGTGCAAGGCGTCGGCGCCATTTTTTATGTTTTTGCGACGATTAGTTGGTGAGCCGCTGAATTTAGAATGACCGGTGCCGATTATCTCGTTAATTTGGAGGTCGCTATTTATATTAATTTCTTGGGCAGCGACTTCATTTACGATTATACTGGTTTCATTTATACCCTTAAGAAGATTATCTGAAATTAGCCAAGCACTTTTCTCTAGGTCAATTTGGCGGCCTTTTTCTCCAGACTGCCATCCTGAGACTTTACCATCTTTTATTTCAAAGCGCGGTAAGATAGCCTCTTTGTCAATTTCTGTGGCTATTTCTGTCTTGATGTAGTTCTTAATTTTCTCTTGATCGAGAGCAATGATTGTGCCGCCTTGATTCTTGACAACACTTAACCAGCTAGTTATTTTGTTTGGTTTAACTTTCCAATACTTAATTGTCGAGCTGGCTGCTCCAATCTCTTTAAAGGTAATGACTAACTCACCGCGTCCAATTATTTTTTTGGCTTGAAGCTCTAGTCCCACTAAATCGGTCTGCTTAATGCTGGGGTATAATGACACGGTTCTGAGCGACACGACTGGCGCTTCTAAGTATGCCAGACTTGCTCTGATATCGTTGAATAATTTTTCGTTATCAATCCCCTTGCCTAGTTGTTCCTGGTTAGGAATAACGCTAGTGACTTGACCGCTAGCTGAAAGGGAGAAATATGCATTGGCAGGCGCGACAATCAGGTCTTGAAAGTTATCTTGCAGAAAAGTATTAATAGCTAGTTCATCAAGATAATAAATGGGTGTAAATATCTTATTTGATTTTTTAGTAAGATGGCTCATTAAATAATACCAATAGCTAGTTTGCTTATCGGCATCAAATATAGTATCTAGCGATTTTTCCAGGTCGAGAGTTAAGATAGGACGGGATAAATCTGAGTCAAAGGAAATTTCTTCGCAATTCAATTTCTCGGAGCGGTTATTGTACTGGAAAGACAAACCGGCTTGATTTATCTCGTCGAAACGTTGATTTAAAGCATTTCTAGCCTCTTCTTTCGTCTTCCCACTTAAGGCGAGATGTCCAATAGCTTGGCCAGGGTAAAATCTCCCCTTATAGTCAGTAGCCCAAATATAATAATTAATCGCCAAAAAGACGATAATTATTCCAGTGATTGAGGCCGTGGCGATTACAGTATTCTTGGGCAGTGCTTTCATGGTGGCAAAGAGTCAATTAATCAATAAAAGTAACTTCGATATTATTTGGCGAAACTTTATAAAGGGAAATTGTGAGGACGCCATTTTCCAGTTCAGCCTCCACTCTCTTATTATCAACCTCGGTTGGTAGGATAATGGAGCGAGAAAATGATCCCCAATAGCATTCTCGGTACAGATAATCCTCTTCGCTAATGTCTAGGTCTGATGAGCGGGACCCTTTAATAGTTAGGAGGTCGTGGTGAAGAGAAATCTTCAAATCTTCCGGCTTCACACCGGCAATTGTTGATTTAATGATGATCTTCTGGTCAGTCTGGAAAACATCAATGGCTAATTGACCTTCTGTTTCGGGCTCTTCATAGTCCAGCCACTCAACTTGAACTCCTGGCTCACTGACAGTATTTTGATTTAGCTGATTTTTTTTATTGAAAAACATATATTTTTATTCATCTCTAATTTACCAATTTTTTAAGAAATTGTAAATACGAGCTATTAAAAAGAAGCCTAGGAATTAGGCTTCTTTGTATTTAGTGGACCCGACTGGACTTCCGCCTCGCCGCATTTTTGCGGCTCGTTGTCGCGGTCAGCGCTAAACGCTTCTTAAGTCGCGTTTATCGACACTCATCCCCCATGGGCGGATTCGTTTCTGACCAGTTCGAATCCAGTCTTTGTCATTAAAATAAAAAAACCCAGTATTTACTGAGTTTTTTTATTTCGTGGACCCGACTGGATTCGAACCAGTGACCTCTACGATGTCAACGTAGCGCTCTAACCAACTGAGCTAACAGCCCAAGTTTCGGTGCTGACGATAGATTAGGCCCAAGGGTTCGCGCCGTCAACTTGAGTGCCCCTTGTCAG
>VFKX01000038.1 GCA_009885285.1 Candidatus Falkowiibacteriota bacterium | reverse complement strand
TGTTGAGTGCCATGACATCGTGGACAAAAAAATGTGCCACCACATCGAAGACAAAAGTTCTCTGACAATCGAATAGCTATCACGTAATCCTATGAACACCGCAATCATTCTGGAGGTGTTCATGAAGGATGAAGTCATTCAACAAAGGATCCTGGCAGTACAACGATTCCTCGGTGGTGAGAGACCTGAATCAATTTGTGCATCTCTCGCTAGATCAAGGTCATGGCTGTACAAATGGGTTGAGCGTCATCATATAGAGAGCAACTCCTGGAATGAGAGTAGATCACGACGCCCACTGATTGTTTCGAGCCGCACGCCGAATGAGATTGAAGAAATCGTCAAGATGGTACGACTCAATCTCTACAACCGTGATCTTTTCTGTGGTGCCCAGGCAATCCTCTGGGAGCTGGAAGACCTTGGGGTCACTCCACTGCCCTCGCTACGCACGATCAATCGCATTTTGTCCCGGAATGCCCTGACACATCGCCGTACAGGCAGGTATGAGGCCAAAGGGACACCATATCCAAGGTTGCCGTCTCTATTGCCCAACCAGACCCATCAGGCAGATCTTGTGGGTCCCTGCTACCTGAAAGGACCTGTGCGCTTCTACGGTCTGAATGTCGTCGATACGGCTACTGCTCGTTGCGGCCTGCATTCATCCATCACCAAGGCTGGCCAGGACATCATGGACGGGTTCTGGGCGATCTGGAAGCGATTAGGAATACCAGACAACATCCAGGTGGACAATGCCATGTCCTTCTTTGGAAGTCCGACGCATCCCCGGGGCATGGGGCCACTTATCCGGCTCTGTCTGCATTATGGCGTCGAGCCATGGTTCATTCCCATGGCTGAACCCTGGAGAAACGGGATGATCGAGCAGTTCAATGACCTCTACCAGCAGAAGTTTCTCGGCAAGGTGGTAATGGCAACGGAAGACGATCTCAAAACGGGAACATTCGCCTTTGAGCAGCGGCACAACAGCAGCTACCGCTACAGCAAACTAGGCGGAAAAACACCGATTAAAGCACTGGCTGCATCAAAGGCTAAACTGAGATTCCCCATGCAGGAAGAAGTCCCTCAGCATCGGCTGAGCAAACCGGAAACTGGGCGTTACCACGTTGTTCGCCTTATCCGCAGTGATCTGAAGCTCAACATCTGTGGCGAACTCTTCCCGGTTCCACCAGAACTAAAGCTCGAATACGTGATAGCTACGATTGATGTCAAAGAGCAGAAACTGAAGCTCTTCCTGGACAAAACCCAGGTCGAGGAATTCGATTACAAACAAAACTGAAAACTGAGTGTCCACGATGTTATGGCACTAAAATCTGTCCACGATGTCCTGGCACTCAACATATAGTCATTATGGGCGTAGCACTGTTTGGTTTAAATAATCTGTAACTAATAGCAAGAACACATAAACCAGATATGAGAATGACTGCCAACCCGACTATTTGCCCAATGATTACACTAGATATAATGAGCAGGTATCCACACCAAAGCATCAACATACCAGCAAGTAATCCCCCGCACATTTTTATTTTTGAAATGCGAAATTCCATGTTGACCCTCGAAGGTTCTAATTTATGGGGTTCCCATACACGCGGGTTCAGGAACGCTTATGGTGGTAATCTTGTTCTGGTCGTTGACTACAAACGTAACTCGCAAGATGCAGGTCGGCATGAACCCCACTTTTTTGGTGCAGTCGAAGTTCTCTCGTTTAGCTCCACTAACGAAGCATTTATAATCATGCCAACATCTAGGGATGCGATAAGAAAGAGACTCAGATACCCAATGGCTAAGAATTTGGATATTTTGGTCAGATTTAGATTCATTCTTAACCATGCTCCGCAAAAAATGATGGCGTTTGCGACACCGTAAAACATAGTCACAAATCCACACGCTTTAATCCAAGATGGTGGATCGCCCTGTGTCATTGCAAATCCGCTAAAAATAAACGCAACTGAAATAACTGTGCTAATTGCCGTCAGCAATATGTTTTGAATTTTCTTTGTCATCTCTTCTCATGCATAACGGTGTGGGGGAGCATGTATCTTTAGATGGAGACTATGCATCTATATACTTTCAACTTACAAATATATAAAAATGAAACTCTCTCAGAACCCTTTCCCCACTCGTGAGGATTATACAAACTGTATCTCAAACTATAACGTGTGAGAGTGCAGCGGCAGGGTTTGGTTTAGGCCGGTCCAGCACTTTGTTGTAGCTCTTCCTTTTTCGGAACCACAATTTGGCTCATGATCTTCGGGAAATATAGTAAATAAAAACAACACAACTGCCTAACAGCAAAGCAGGTATTAATAAAAGTGACTTTTGTCCCAGCTCCATATACTTCAAGATGAGCAGTAAGCTAAGTACAATTGCGAGTTTTACAGCTATACCGGTGAAAAAATTCTCTTGTCTTTTGTTTTGGTCGTCATCATTTTCAGATTTAAAATATTTCTTCCTGATGTAGTAGATAATGGGCACCAGCACCACAAACATTATTATTTTCAACTTGTCTCTGGCGTCCACTCATGAACTCCTTATTGCGCCACCTCGCGCACTTTTCAATTTCTCTTCGCTACAACTCGTTATTGAGCGGTCAGCTTGATGTATATAGTATCTACCTTCATAGACGTCCTTCGTGTGTCTTAATTGTGGGTGGGTGATTGACCTTGCAACTTAAGCAGTAGGTCCTTAACATCAGATACACGTGCAGAGATACAATCTTCCTTATCTGCTGTCAGGAGATTGTTATAAAGTGCTAAACATTTCTCTGCTAACTCCTTTGCTTCTGACAACTTTCCCAAATCCTCATATGTTCTGGCTATGCTCTCCAGCTCAAATGCAATGGTTCCTTCATTTCCTGTAAGCTCAGCGTATTTCAAGCCAGCTTTGAAGTGCTCCAGCGCTATATCATGCTGGCCTTTGTCTCTGGCTTTAATGCCTCTTCCATGATGCTTTCCACATTGCATCCCTGACCATAATGTCCGCAGAATTTATTCCCTTCCTTCGTGAGTTCTATTAAACCTTGCCTGCAAGGAATGAGCGTTATGTGGCATCTGATAACATCTCAATGTCATTTGAGGCTTCAACTCTCTTCTCCATGCGAATAACAACTGTCCCTGCTATGAAGTCATGCAATGCACGCCTTTTCTTGTTGAACAACATCACAATAACTTCGCTGCCGACCCAAATGTTGGATAACGTATTTGCCCAACCCATCCAGGACGGGTAGAGTTCATAAACCCTTACATTTCGAGCAGTCCAACTTAGGGAGACATATTCTGCATCCGGTATCTGAACAATCGCATTACATGTGAAGATTAAATAGACAGTTGCGAACCCAATGTTCACGGAATCACGCAGTAAAGCTTCTTTCCATGCTACAGGACTGCCATCAACTTTAACGATCTTGATACCAACAGCCATTTTCCCTGGTGTCTGCCCGTGTTTAGCAACAAACCAAACTTCATATGTGGTTATGATTGCACAGTAAGCCACAACCCCTATTATCCCAGCATTGCTTGATATCGAGTCGAGCCACATACGTAGCAGCATAACTGGTGCAAATATGGCAGCATCTATCAGTATTGAAGCAAGCCGTTTCCAAAAGCCTGCATACTTTAACTCGACATTATTTATAGGTGTTATGCCTGTCATTAGTTGGCTTTTAGCTGCTCTGGTTCTGATAATGGAGATGACCTTCTGCCTCGATAAACAAATGCAATCAAAGTAAGGGTTATTGCTCCTGAGACAGCACCAGCGACAAGCCACTTCCTTGCATCTTCAAAAGGCCCATCAAGTGTTTCTAGCCATATAGGGGTGGTAGTTATGATACCGCCAAGAGCCCCTGATATTATTGCCAGTATGACGAGCTTCCAACTCTCTAACTTGATGAACCAAGGTTGTTTAGCAACAATGTGCATTATGATTGGCGTTATAAACAATGCAATCCATACAGGAGGAGTGAACAGCCCAAAAAACGAAATCATCAATATATTGTTGAGCGATATAAAATCGCCACATTTAGTTGTCTCGACACAAACAAGTGTGAATGATGCACAAAAAGGTGCAACTGTGATTATCAGCGTAAAACAGATGATTAGTCTGATTATTGAGGTTTTATTATTCGGTGTCATCATTCCACTTCCTGCTGATGGTTCCGCATAATGCGCCTACAACACATCCTATAGCTGTAAAGACAAGTATGCCAAGCCCAGCTACTGGATTTAGGCTGTCAGATGACCACGCTAACCAGTAGGCAAACATACATGAGGAAACGCCACCTACAGCGCCGCCCAAGAGCATGCGCTTATATGCAAATCTCTTTTGTGTTGTGAAGTCAGGATGCGTGCTCATCTGATTTGTGTTTTGGGGAGCATATGAGATTGAAGAAGTAAGCTATCAT
>VFKX01000109.1 GCA_009885285.1 Candidatus Falkowiibacteriota bacterium | reverse complement strand
GTATCCCTCGCACATAACGGCGTGCTTTTTCTGGATGAACTACCGGAATTCAAGAAGAATGTTCTTGAAGTCCTGCGTCAACCGCTAGAGGACGGCAAGGTTACAATTTCCCGCTCATTACTTTCGCTCACCTATCCGGCACGTGTCATGCTGGTAGCTGCAATGAACCCCTGTAACTGTGGGTTTTTAGGGGATATTAATCATGTTTGCACATGTACGCCGGTAGCAATTCAGCGTTATAGATCGCGTATTTCTGGACCGTTGCTCGACAGAATCGACATTCATATCGAGGTTCCGGCAGTTAAATATCGTGACCTTGTAGACCGGAGTGACTCGGAAAGTTCAGCTGAGATCGCCAAGCGAGTGGCACGTTCGAGAGAAATCCAGTTGGAGCGCTATAAAGGCACCAAAATCCACTGCAACGCCCAGATGACACCACGCTTCATCAAGAAGTACTGTGAACTGGACGCCTCCGGCAACCGCATGCTGGAACTGGTGACTGATCGCCTCGGTTTCTCTGCCAGAACCTACACCCGCATCCTCAAAGTAGCCCGCACCATTGCAGATCTCGACGGCAGCACAAACATTCATGAACAGCATATTGCTGAGGCGATTCAATACAGGAGTCTGGATCGGAAGACGTTGTAACTTTTAAAAACTTGTTATCGAAAAATAGCACCATCTGAATTGACAGTTTGTTATATGTTTTCATGCGACAATAGTTGTCGCAGCGCCCTGATATGCTCCAATCATCCCAAAATGAAAGGAGCAACACCATGGAACCCATCGAAAATGCAACCCCGGAAGTAAATTCGACTCCTGCCCCAGAAGAAACTGCCGACAAAGCTGAAAAAAAGAGTGCTAAACGCTTCTCCTCAAATATCTTAATGCAGCAGGTATCAGAAGATGAAGGCGGTGTGCCGACCGATATGTACTGCCCTGGCTGTCGAGAGGAAATCCACGGTACGTATCTACCCATATTTTTCTGCCCGTTTTGTGAAATTCAGATCTGGCGGGACGACAGCGGTACTGTAACCAACTACGAGCAAAAACACACCTGTCCAGATTGCGGGCACACCTTCGGTGAATTAACCGACGACGCACCAAATGATTTTCAGCGGATGGTCCGCAGTTTTGAACAAAAAACTGAAAGTGTATTTTTAGGACTTGACCGGATAGTCAACCGCATTTTTGCCTGACGTATCAGTTGAAAATGGCTAATAATAATGTATACTAAAAACCATGTAACGCTCTAATACTGAAAAGGATCATCGTGAGCACTTCCTACCGCCACTGGCTTCTCTTGCGAATGATCCCCCGCTACCCACGCAAGATTGATACTGCTTCCATTGAATCGCTGATGGCGCGACAGGGAATAACCATTCACCGCCGCTCCATCCAGCGTGATCTTGAAAAACTCTCCGATATATTTCCATTGTCCTGTGACGACCGCGACAAACCCTTTGGTTGGTCATGGATGGCCGATGCCCCGGCTTTTGATATTCCGACCATGTCGCCACCGGCTGCACTAGCATATCGCATGGTCTGCGAATTTATGTCCGGTATGTTTCCCAAAGAAATCTTCAAACAACTTACTCCACACTTCCGCCACGCGGATTCTGTACTGAGTCAAACAGATAAAGGCACCCTGAAGGAGTGGCCCGATAAAGTACGTACCATCAGCAGAACGCAACCACTCTTGCCACCGGATATATCGCCAGAGGTTTTCGACGTAGTTTCAGATTCGTTGCTGGAGGGAAAATGCTTTCAAGTAACGTATCTACGTCGTGGGCAGAGCCAACCGGTTGACTGGACGGTTAATCCTTTGGGATTGGTACTTCACGACCGTCTTATTACTTTGGTTTGTACCATGGGAAATTATAGCGAGTTGAAGGATATTCGCACCATACACCTGCACCGGATACTGGCGGCGAAGCTGATTGACAAAGAGGCCTCTGTTCCCGAAGGATATAATCTGGATATTTACCTTGCTACAGGTGCTTTCGGCTATCGCAAAAGTGATGAAACAATTCGCATCAAAGCAATCTTTGAAAAAGATGCCACCCTCCACCTAGAAGAAACACCGCTATGCGATGATCAGCAATTGACTGATCAAGCGGATGGCAATGTATTAGTAGAGGCTACAGTTGCCGATACCGGTCAGTTACGCTGGTGGTTACTTGGATTTGGCGGCAGGGTTGAGGTGCTTGAACCGCAGGGATTGCGGGATGAGTTGAAAGACCATGCCGCCAGAATGGTGAAAAGATATGCCTGATTTTATGCGACAATAACTGTCGCAACCATGTGTTACTCTCCTTTCATTACGATTAAAAAGGGGTTACGGCATGGAGGCAGTCTGCAAGGCAGATTTTGATAAACGGACAAAAGCGCACAATGATGCGGAAAAAGCACTAGAGCAGGCCAAGAAAGAAGGCAAGTCTACAAGCGGAATTGCCGTGCCAGAGGTTGGGTATCACGATATCTACGGGGTTTGGTTCTTCGGAAATCTAAAGGAAATAATCCAGCAGATTGGAAATGAACGTTTTGGTGTAGATCTTGGCAAAATGATGCATGCCTTTACCGATGTTGAGCCTAAGAAGATCGGCGACGGGATTCACAATATTACAGTTTACGGCTATCCGTGTCGATTATACAAGTGGATGGCGCAAGGTTACCATCGTGGATTGGTGGTGCTGGTAGATGATGTGGTCGGGAATACAGAAGCTGAGTTTTACCGCCAAAGTGGGACGTGGTCGTGGGTAATTGCAGAACCTATTTGTAGAGTAGCGAAATAATAATTGTATTATTTTTTACAACTTTTACTGGGGCTTAAACGATGTCTATTTCAAAAGCATGTAAACAGATTTCAACCGCAAGCAAAGCTTTTTCAACTAAACAACAACTAATGAAATATGAAGAGCTTACTCGCTTAATGGATAACAAGGAATTTCATGCTGATATGCATGAGGCTTTGGATCATCATTTTGAGGTTCTCGTTATGGCTACCATGAGTGCTGGTAAATCCACATTATTAAATGCAATGTTGGGAATAGATCTTCTTCCATCATGTAATGAGGCATGCACATCAATTGTATACAGACTAGAAGACCAAGATGGAATGGCTGAATTTCAGTGTCGTGCAGTGGTGGGTGAGACTATCACCGACTGGCAGCCTGCTACTCTGAAAACATTGTCTGAATGGAACTCTGGGGGGGTATGTTCCCTTGTCGATGTTGCTGGCAATATGCCTTTTATAAAGAACCTAGGCGCAAGGTTGGTTCTGTATGACACACCTGGCCCAAATAATGCTCGTGATGAACGGCATGCTCAAGTTTTAAGAAACATAATGCACAATCAAGAATATGGGTTAGTAATTTTCATGCTTAGCGTTACAAACGTTAGTACAACAGATGAACGTAACTTGCTTGAAGAACTGCTCAAATTGTACAAAAAATCCGGACGAAGCAAAAAGGAAATTATCTTTGTTTTGAATAAAGTAGATGAGATCGATGAAGGTAATGGTGAAAGCTTACAGTTGTTGATGAGCAATGTTAAAAGCTATCTGAAAGATGTTGGCTTTTCTAGCCCAATAATTATTCCTACGATGGCACATGCTGCTAAGCTTTTCAGAATGGCTGCTCGTGGGGAAAATCTCACACGGCACCAACGATTAGAACTCAGTTCGCAGCTTGATATACTAAAAGAAGATCCTTTTCGTTTGCTTAAAATAACGCAGCTTGACAGTGAAATACACAAGGAAATTAATAACGGTATTAAAGGTAAGGGGCACTCGCTATTGCACATCCCCACGGATATTAATACTAGTAGCTCAATCAAAGTTGGTAACCAGGTTATTACCAAAACGGAACTTGAAAGTGCGGTCTATTCTACAGGAATTCATACAATAGAAACTATACTTGAAAAGATGATATGCAAAAGAGCATTACCAGAAAGTATGAAAAGGGTGTCTGCCGTAATGCGAAAGCATGGAGCAAAGCTATTGAATCAATGGCTTAAATAAACGGTACAATCTAAATCCGGGAGAATTCAATATGGCGCATATTTCGCTATCGCATAACCCATACTTAATAAAAACCATTATTACAGTTGATGATGTTGTAATTACTGGTGGGCCGTTGCACGAGTTGGTTTTCAACAAACGTCTACAGATGTGGCTTGAAAAAATATTTCATCACCTAGTGGACTATTGTAATTGCGGAGAACTCTACATTTCTTTTCAGGGGACTGTAGCTGATTTTAACGACGTTGAACTGGCTGCTAACGCGTTTTCGAGTGAATCGGGTACCTCAATCCACCTTACACATCTGGCTGGTGGAGAGGTCGACCCTGACAAAAAAATAACAGCTTTAAGAGAATTATTTGATGAAGCAACAAAAGGACCTATTGAAGAATTTCATGATGATGAACTTAAACGGGAATTCGAAAGGGCATTAAAGCCCGAGTTTGAAGTAAGCGTTATTGCTACTATGAGTGCAGGTAAATCGACTCTTATTAATGCTATCATCGGCGAAGATCTTCTCCCTGCTAAAAATGAAGCATGCACGGCTACCCTTACTTATATTTCTGACTATGATGGAATGGACCATTTTATCGGTCGCGCATTCAATGAAAATGGGGTTGCACAAAGTGATTCGGTGCGTATTACTCCTGAATTATTGGAAGGATGGAATCGAGAAAACATTGCGAAGGTAGAGATTCAAGGGGATATTCCGATGATTAAATCGGATAATATCCGATTGGTACTGGCTGACACACCTGGCCCAAACAACTCAAGAACTGACAGTCATCAACGATGTACCATGGGAATGATAAAGAACGATCAAAAACCGATGATATTATATGTGCTAAATGCCACTCAGCTCAGCACCAATGATGATTCGATTTTGCTTAAAGCTGTGTCTACCGAGATGAGCAAAGGCGGTAAACAATCACATGACCGTTTTATATTTGCTGTCAATAAAATAGATCAATTCGATCCTGAAAAAGAGTCGATTCCAGATGCCCTGGAAAAGGTACGTATCTACCTGGAAGAACACGGGATACACAATCCTAACATTTATCCGGTTTCTGCTTTGATTACTAAATTGATTAGAAAAAAGGGGAAAGGTGCTGATCTTTCCCGTCAGGAACGACACGATTTGAGTGGTTGTACCGAGCTTTTTGTTGAAGAAGAAGCGATGCATTTGCTTCAGTACAACAAGCAAGCAAGCCCTTCTGTAAAACGGGAGATTTTGAAGCGAATTGCAGAGGCTGAAAGAAAGGGAGATAAAGAAGAGCTGGCAATGCTTCACAGCGGTGTACCCGTGATTGAAGAGAGTATACAAGAATATCTCCGCAAGTATGCGTTGCCAGCTAAATTGTATGATGCAAAGGCATCTTTTGGATTTATCCTCGATAAAAGGGCCACATTGTCTCGTATTGATGACGAACTCCGAAAGAGTACCGCTGAACGTGAAGCAATTCATGAACAAATGCAGCAAATTCAAAATCGGATTAAGCGGGGTGAAGAAGCAGGTGCATTCAAAACGCGTCTAAAAAATCTGAAATGGAAAAAAAGTAAGGAATATGAAGCTTGTATTAGGCCACTTGAAATCACGATTTCTAAACAAATAAATCAGTTACAGGATAAAGTTGGCAATGAAGAAGTGTCACCTGCCATAGCTCAAAATATTCTCCGGGGAATTGAGCAAGATGCACGGATGGTCACGATTGAATTACAGCAGGAACTAGAAAAGGCAGTTAAACGTGAGACAGTGGCAGTCATGGAGCAGATTCGATTGGAATACCAGAAATATGTCCAAGAACTGCTCGGTGGCTCTGATAATGTATCAAAATCTATGATGGAATTTAAATCTGTAGCAATTATGCTGCCTTCTTCAGAATCACTGGTAAAGAAATACGTGGAAACACGCCGCGTAGTTACTGGATCACATTATGTGAAAGACTCATCTTGGTACAACCCTTTTTCTTGGGGACGCAAGAAAGAAGTTAATGATTACGAAAATAGAGAATTTGTAAAAATGTCTGAAATCGCTCAAGAACTGTCTGATGAGCTTAGAAAAAGTTTTTTCTCAAATTTTGATAAAGCCGAAAAATATACTTCTGAAATGGTATCAGGAATTCGTGATGAGTTTCTCAATCATATGGAAGGGATGGACGCCACAATCCAAAAGATGGTTGATGAAATGGCTGATAAAACGGCCTCTTCTGATTCGTTAGAAAAAGCGATTAACGAAAATGACGTGAAACGAGCTTGGTTGGATAAATTCCAAATTCGACTGGACTCTGTACTTTCCATCAACGGTGGTGATGACGTTGAGTTGGCAGGCAAACAACCTTCAGCTTCAAACTCAAGACGGGCGACGAAAGGGAGTTCACGATGACACCTCAAATACCAAAACGCTTGAATGATGCGATTTCTTCTGGCGACATTGCATTGGCTCGCTCGATACTTATAGGTCTATTGAATAGGGATTTTTTACTGGCTGAGCATGCTCTGCAATATGCTGGTCAGCAACTTACATCACTAATTGAAACTCATGATGGAGATTTTTATCCAATTAATTGTGATCCAAGTACCTGGACAGAGGATTATTGGCATGGGATTACACGAGATCAGATGAAAAATTTTTCTCGTGAGCGATTCGAGCACTTGATAGTTGTAGGTGGTCAGCTGTTCCCTGAAAGGGCAATCCACGACAAGACCGTACAAAACGCACAGTACGATGTCGATTCTGGAAAAATTGAGGGGAATGATTCCAGCGATTCTGACAAAGTGAGGTATGAGTACGTGAATGAAAAGTTGAATCCCAAAGATGCAAAAACTATGGAACGCTTAGATGCAGCCATTCGTGAGCAGGATGTTGTGATGGCTAGATCGATTATTATAGGCTTGGCAAATAAGAATTTTGCTGAAGCTGGTCGTGCATTTTTTTACGCTGCCGAGCGGATGCCTGAACTTCTTCAGCAACATGACGGCGATCTGTATCCTGTGTCTAATGAGCATTCTATATGGACTGAGGATTATTGGCATGGCATTACTCGCGATCTTATGAAGAATTTTTCGAAGGAGCGTTTTGAACATCTTTGTGAGGTTGGTGCACAAGTGCTCCCTAAAAAGTCTACTGGGGAGGCGCCATCTCCTGTTCACACGCCCAAATCCCAACAATCTGATTCTCATCAGCCTGATAGTTCAAATAGAATGGTTTATATCGCCCTTGCTATCGGTATTGTGATTATAGTCCCATGGATCGTTTGGGTTTTGTTTTTTTGACGGTGACGCTTATACATAGTCCATTTAGGAGTTATCAATGTCGGATAAAAATAATTTAGTGTCAGTTGAAGATCATAAATCCAAAATACAGCAACAAGCCAACACTCAATATGCACTGGCACGAGAAATTGTATATCGTACATACTTGAATCGATTAAATGACTATCCAATCATACCGTTTAGTGAAATTGGAATTGATAAACGTGGACCAGCAACCGTGGGTCTGCTTGAACTGACACGTATTGTATATGATGCCCGTGGCAATACTCTGGATAATTTATTAAACGTATTTGCATCGTTGGGAAAAAACTACGGGGCTACGCTGATAGTTAAGTCTGATGGGAAATGTACGCACCTATATTTGGGTGTTCGAGCTTATAGCCAGGAATATTCTGCTTCATCTGGTTCAAAACTTCTTAAACAGACATTGGATGGCCATTTTCCAGGGACAGATTGTCGTGCTTTGAAATACCCAGAAATAAATGAACTGCTCGATTGCAATGCATTTATTGATAAACATCCAGAGTGGGCAATCAGTGCGGCACCTGGGATTCCAGATCTAAAAACAGAGGAGCGGGAGCATTTTACTCAAGGACTTGAAAGATTTATTGATGCCATGCAGGGTAAAGAATATACAGCCGTCATTTTGGCTGAACCGGTAGATGCTGAACAATTACTTAATGTGCAAACTGGTTACGAACAAATGGCCAGCGCACTATCTGTATACCAAAAATTGCAAATGAGTATGGGTATTAATGATAGTGACGCAGTGTCAAATACAATAACAGAAGGATTTACTCATACCATAAGCAACAGCCTAACTCTTTCACAATCTCACTCGGAAGGGCTTTCTAATACTCACTCCTTAAGTGACAGTCACTCACATACGTCGAATGCTGGTGGTGCTGTCGCGAGCGGTATAGGCACCGTTGCTGGAACAATTATAGGTACGATGATATTACCTGGATTTGGGACTATGGTTGGGGCACAGATCGGGGGAGCTGTCGGTGGAATGGCTGCAGGAGTAATGGGTAGTGACACCGACTCCACAAGTACATCAGATTCAACTGGCACAACAACAAGTGATACATACAGTAATAGCGAACAAAAAGGTTCTTCTGATTCAACTTCGAGTCAGGAATCGTCAGGTACCACAAAAACACTGGGAAGTTCACAAACAATTTCTTTGGAGCAACAGAATAAATCTATCACTCGCCTTCTTGATAGAATTGACCAACAATTGAAACGGATAGATGAATCGAGGGCTTTTGGAACTTGGAATGCATCCTGTTATATCTTGTCTCCAGACACTGAAACGGCAAGCGCTGGAGCTGCAATCTATATGGGGGCACTTCGTGGAGTTGAATCAGGCTCTGAAGATTCTGCTATTGCTGTTTGGAAACAATCATCAAAACAGCAACGTCAACTAGCCTTGGAGTATTTTGGACATTTAGCACACCCTCGCTTACGCCTGGGCGAAAGAGTCTCAGACCAAGCGCCGATAATAACGCCTACCTCTCTTATTACTGGTAAAGAACTCGCATTACTTATGAATCTACCTCGTAAATCAGTCGGCGGGGTAACAATACTTGATGGCGTTGGATTCGGAAGAGAAAAGCGAATACTGGAAATAGAAAATGATCCGGCGAAGGGTGATGGTGAACATAAAATACACTTGGGACGTGTTAGACATCTTTACCGTGACCAAGAACAGGATGTTAGCCTACAACTTCATAATATGGTTTATCACACCCTAATATCCGGTACTACCGGTACTGGTAAAAGTACGACAATCAAGAGCATTCTTGTTCAGTGCCATCAACTCAATGTGCCGTTTCTTGTTATTGAACCAGCTAAAAACGAATTTGCAGAGCTGTCTTCACTGTCTACGTTAGATCGCCCTGTTACTGTTTTGCAGGCTGGGCGGCCTGGAGATGATTGTTTAAGACTAAATCCGCTTATATTTCCTCTTAGCGGCACAACTACCATAATAGAGCACATTGATCGCGTCTGCGCATTGTTCAATGCTGCTTTTCCAATGTATGCTGCAATGCCTCAGATTCTTGAAGAAGCGTTAATCCAGGCTTATGAGCGATTTGGCTGGGATCTTCTTACGTCACGAACAAGTGCTGAATGTCCCGTGTTTCCGACTTTACGTGATGTAGCAGATCTGGTCCCTGAGGTCGTCCAGTCTGCGGGATACGAAAGTGAAACAAAAAGTACATATATAGGAGCACTTACAACACGTCTTCGCTCTCTGACCCGTGGGGCGTTGGGGCTTACATTCATGGCGTCAGAAGAAACACCTGCTCATGTATTGTTTGATCAACCTTGTGTTATCAATTTAAGCTCAATTGGTTCTCCAGAAAAAAAAGCTGTGTTAATGGGCCTATTGATGGTTCGTTTGCAAGAACATCGGATACAGCAGGGGCAAACGCAGCATGACCATCTCAAACATCTTATGGTGTTGGAAGAAGCGCACCATTTACTGAAGAAAACTTCAACAACTCAATCCCAAGAATCAAGCAATCCGCAAGGTCAAGCTGTGGAGTTTTTTGCCAATGCGTTAGCAGAGATGCGGGCTTACGGTCAGGGGTTTATTATTGCAGACCAATCAGTCTCTGCTCTTGATGTCGCTGTACTACGAAATACGAATACAAAAATTGTATTCCGTGCGCCATTTGAAGAAGATCGACAAGCCATCAGTGGTGCATTGGTTCTTGATGAAAAACAGCGGGATGCCTTGGCACGGCTGGAAAGCCATACAGCTATAGTTAAACAAAATAATTGGCTAGAGGCCATTCAGTGTCACATTGATGTCAGTAAAACTCGGCGTGATTTCATGGAGCCAGAAATTAAAGATATTAATACTAATCAGGCAGATTTAGTGCGCCAATGTCGTACAATGCTTCTTATTGCTTTATTAAAAGAGCGGTTTCCAGGAAATGCAGAGCTTCCTCCATTACAATGTACTATCGAAGATGTAAGAAAATGGATTAGGTCTCTCTCTATTGATGAAACGACATCACAATATCTCTTGTTAACTTTGGTCCAGCAATCGCCAGTCGAGAACTTTGAAGAAATATTTCCGGCCTTATGGTCAATCCCGCCTCTCTTCAAAACTTTACAGTCAGCTTTCCAATGCTCTGTTTCCGACAGGGGTATCATTAATCATTTGGTTATTACTATAAAAGAACTCACGTATTTAACAGACCAAGCTGTTATTGCTGAAGTTATCCATACATTATTACGAGCGTATCGTACTCAAGATTCGGATAGGGTCGCTGATTTATTGAATTGATTGCATGGATAAAGGAGGCATTTAGATGAGTGCAGAGCTAATCGACACAAAACATATTTCTGAAAATAAGATTGAAAGTTCATACAAACCAGAAAACCAAGTTTTTGCAAAAGCATTCTCTGAACTCTATCGCCCTGAAAATTTGGAAGTGAAAATGCGTGAAGTTCTGGCCAATGACAAAGGTTTGGAAGAACGTGCTAAGCAGGCTTGTGAGAGCGGTGATCCCGGTCGGATTGCAAGAGTACGTGGTAATGTTATGAATATAGTTGTTGAGCAACAACTATCCCCTTATGTTTCAGAAGCTCGAACTGAGGTGACTGTAAGAGGAGAAAATGGGCAGTCTTACCGAACTGATTACACAGCTGTAGCAACTCAGGATATTTATTTCTCCAGAGATCCATCAGATAACTTACGAGTTAACCAGCAGTTTAGTGTTGAGATTAAAACTGGGGGCATAGGATATATTCGTAGCGAGTTGCGTGGTCATGGGGCAGAACAAGGGGCAGCCCATGAAGGTAAATCAGTGATTTTTGTTTCCAAAGACTTCCATGATTTGCCATTACATACTCAAAAGGACATTCGTATACAGAATCGAGAACACAACACAACTATTGTAGCGGGATTGCCACGAGCTTGCGTTATGGATAAATGTATGGAGCGTGCTGTTGGCACTAGAGATGTAATCAATTCTCAACCATATTTGAGGACTTAATCAATGCTCAAAGAGCGATCTCAAGTTAAGTCACCAAATTATACAAGGTTTTACGAATTTGACTCATCTGTCAATGATATTTGCCAAGCGTGTCCGGCTAATCAAGGGAGTGATTCGTGGAAAGCACTTCAGAGAAGGGTTCTTGGTGCTGCAGTTCATACAAACTGGCCGCGTTCTGGCGCGATGAAAAAAGTATCGAAAATTTATATATGCGAGTCACCTTCGGACAAAGAATCCTCTCACGGTTTTCCTTCCGTTGGCGCAACAGGAAGAGGTATATTTGAGCGCCAATATGGAGATTTACGTGAAGGATGGTTGGATTTACTAGACGAAAAAATCTACCGTACAAATATTGTTCGATGCCAAGCGGACGCTGGTCTGCAAAAGAGAGTCAACGCTACCCTGAAAAACCAAAGAGTACGTTCAGCATTTCAATTTTGTTCACAGCATCTTAGTTATGAGTTGGACCATATTTTCCGTACGAGTCTAGATCAGAAAATTACCTCACTTAGCTTTGTTATTGCAGTAGGGCATAGTTTTCCTATGCAAATACGTAGTGTGCAAAAGTTAATAGATGAGTTTCAATTACGATACGGTATCAATGCGGAAGTCATAATTCGCAATCATCCCTCTACAATCCATCAAGATAATTGATTGCTAACTTTGATGAAGCCATTTTATTTTATCCCGGATAAATTGATGTTCAGTAAATGAATCTCTCAATTGTTGAATTTGATTACTGCATTTTCTCAGATTATGCTGCCACGAAATGCGGATTATAGTCTCACGGTAAGCTTTGTAACAATCTGAAATAGTTTATTTAAATTCCGTTTTTGCCCAAAAAGCTATCAATATTATCTTGGTTCTTCTTGAACGGAATATGCCGCCCGCTCAACCAATCTGAGAGCTGTTCCGGATCTCTCCCCATAGCTTCGCCAAGGCGATCAAGACTCATACCCATTGCCCTCTTGTACCACGCCAGCCGCCCCACTGTGTCATCCGGACAGTCGAACGGAATATAACCTAGAAATTTGATAATACTTGGATTATATTGCAGTTCTGGTTCGACGCCGTGTTCCCAGTTGTAGATTGACGATACGGTGACGCCGATGATCTCAGCAACTTCTCTTTGGAGGAGGCCGAGGTCCATTCGTTTTTTGCGGATGTGTTCACCGACTTTGATTGGATGCTCTGGATAACCGGGAATTGGTAGCTTTGGAAGAGGGATTATGGCAGAGAAAAGATGCCTGTCAGGAACGTCAAAAACTATGCAAAGAGTACCGCATGTCTGCCCATGCGGCTATCTTTCCGACCCGACGCATCCCTGCACCTGTACCCCTGTTGCCATCCACCGTTACCGTTCCCGTATCTCCGGCCCGCTGCTGGACCGGATAGACATACACATCGAAGTTCCGGCAGTTAAATATCGCGACCTGGCGGATCGTGGCGAGGCTGAAAGCT
>VFKX01000054.1 GCA_009885285.1 Candidatus Falkowiibacteriota bacterium | reverse complement strand
TCCCATTTTTACTTGTTTTAAGATTGGACCGGTATCAAGTCCTGCTTCCATCTTCATAATTGTAACTCCAGTTTCAGAATCGCCGTTTAAGATTGGGGCGTTGAGGCAGGCAGCGCCGCGATATTTTGGAAGCAGGGAAGCATGGACATTGATAATGCCGTAGGCCGGGATATCTAAAATCTCCTGGGAAATTATTTTACCATAGGCGACAACGACAATTAGATCAGGTTTTAAACTGCGTATATTCTCGGCTTCCGGTTTTATCTTTAAAGGTTGGAAGACGGGAATATTGTGTTGACTGGCCAAAACTTTGATCGGCGGTGGCGTTAATTCCTGCTTGCGACCGACCGGCTTATCCGGTTGTGTGTAAACGCCTACGACTGTAAATTCCGGAGAGGCAATCAGATTCTGTAAACCAGGTACTGCAAATTCTGGAGTGCCCATGAAGATAACGCGAATTTTTTTGTTTGACTCAATGGACATAAGGGGAAAATTAATGATATATTGAGGGTGCACGCTATTTAAGAGTGCTCTAGATTATATGAATTATGATGGAAAATATTATTAATTGGGCCTTGGCAGTGACTCAGGGATTGGGCTATTACGGTATCGGAATTCTCATGGCGATTGAAAGTTCGTTTTTGCCATTGCCCTCGGAAGTTGTCATTCCGCCAGCCGCTTATCTAGCTAGCCAAGGAAAGATGAGTCTTGGACTGATTATTATAGCCGGCACCATCGGGAGCATGGTCGGAGCAACGGTGAATTATCTGATCTCTATGTCGCTGGGACGTTTGGTTATTTATAGGTTGGCTGGCACAAAGGCGGCTCGCTTCGTCCTGATTACTCCTGAGAAAATTGCCGAGTCGGAAAGATATTTTCTGGCCAATTCTAAATCAGCTACATTTTTCGGCCGTCTGATTCCGGTCGTCCGTCATTTGATTTCTATTCCGGCCGGTTTTTGCCGCATGCCTTACGGTTCCTTTATTCTGTTTACAGCTCTGGGAGCCTTTCTGTGGGTCAGTATTTTGACTGCCTTAGGTTATTTTATAGGCGCGAACCAAGCCTTGCTCATGAGTTATTATCATGAGATATCCTATGTTCTCTTGACTGGCGGGGCAGTTTGGATTGCTTGGAAATTCCGTCAGTGGCATCAGAATAAAAGAAAAAAGACTTCTCAAGAAATTATTTAATCTTTATTTAACCAGCTTATCAATAAAGAGCACGCCGTCTAAATGATCGAGCTCGTGCTGGATGATGCGGGACAAGATTCTATCAGCATTAATTTTTCTTGGCTTGCCTTTTTCGTCAAGGTAAGAGCAATTCACTTTTTTATGGCGCTCAACTTGGCCGTAAACGATATTGCCTTTCTTATCCAGGACTGATAAGCAGCCCTCTTCTTCAACTTCTCGGGCCCAGGATTTCTTAGTGATTTTCGGGTTAATGAAGAAATAGATGATGTCATCATGATGAATGACGACGAGGCGGATATTCTTTCCGATTTGCGGCGCGGCTAAACCGGCGCCGTCTTTTTTTAACATCGTCTCCTTCATGTCAGCTAAGAGCTCTTTGAACTCTGGTTCTGAAATCCGGGAAATTTCTACGGGCTGGGAATTTTTTCGGAGTATGGGGTTCGGATGATTTAATATATCTAATTGTTTGGGCATGTGATTGTTAGCCTTTGGCATGGAAGGCATTAATTAATTCTTTTGGTCGATAATCTTGAAAAAATATTTCCATTTCGCTCCGGTTTTACAGAGCTCCTTCGTATCGTTTAAGGCTAATTCCACGAGATGCGACGGCTTTTCCTTACAGACTTTAAAGACTGCCCCGCGTTTGAAGCCGGGAATACCTAAATCTTTAACGATACGCAAAGCCAAGTCCTGCCAAGGATAGGCCGGTGGTTTGACCGTTTTGCGGTTTTTTAAGAGGTCTGCGAGGTTGTCCATAGTTTAAAATTCATAGCTAAATAGCCGATTCCGAAATCAGTCTGGTATGATAAAACTTCCGATTGCCAGTCTGATCCGTTTAAGACGCCGAGGAGAATTAATAAGGGCTTTAAGCCGCATTCTCCAGCATCTTTAATCAGTTTAGTGTCCATTTTCAGAATATTTTCGCTGGCCGTTTTTGGATCGCTCAAATATTCAATCAGCTTATTATCAAACTTAGCTCCTTTCGGGGAATAGCCCCCGGGCGATTTTTTCTTGAGACGGTGAGAGAGATCCCCGGAAGCGATTAAGGCAATCTTCTTGTCGCTGGCTCTTAGAACTTCTCTTAGCTTTTCTCCGAAGTGCCATTGGTCTGCCAGGCTCAGGCTATTAGCAGGGGAAATGATAATTATCTTAGCTGCGCCATAAGCTTCTTTCAGTAAGTATAAAGGGATGGCGCTGCCATGATCCAAGGTATCTTCGGAAATCAATTGAACCGGGAACTCCGGTCGGAGAACAGACGCAATCTGGTCAGCTAAGAAGGCATCGCCGGCTAGGCTGGTCTTAGAGGGGATAAAGCCGAAGTCGTGGAGCTGGATAGTCATTTCTGGGGCGACATTAATGACAAAAGAATCGGACTCTGGGGTGCTATGGGGGCTGATAATGACAATAGTGTCCACCGACTCGGCTAAAATGGCCGTTTTGATGGTTTCATAAGAAGCCACGGTTTTTGCCAGGAAACTAAAATTCGCCCGGCCGATTTCCGGGATTAAAAGAGGGGAATGAGGGAGGAGGGCGATTGTCGTTAGAGCCATAGATTTAGGGGTTTTTAAGTATTTTTAGTATAGTATGATTTATCTCTTTATGGAAGTTGACATATTCTAATTTATATGACATATCGATTTTTGAGAATTCAAACCTAGCTTTATCAGTTGGGTTTATTATTGCTCATGAAACTTTAAAAAAGCTATCAAATGAATGATAGCTTTTAGATTTGGAGAAGTGGTTTTTTATTCTAAATTACTGGATAATGCTTTCACCCATATCGTAATTATACAAGAATTTCGACGTGACGGTGATGATATTATCCGGGTTATAGCCCAATTTAGTAAAGGTGGCGTCATCGCCGAAAGGACGTTTCTGGCCACCGGAAATTAAATAGATTGTGGGGAAGCTGTCGGTTCTAACAAGAGTGCCTTCGTCTAATAGAATAGGTGTGGTGGTGGCGAATACTTTTAATTCCTTGGTGGTTTTCTTAGCAATCTTCTTGCCGGGATATTTGATGTCGAGCAAGAGTTTATCAACCAGAGCGCGGGTGCCATTTTCCACATAGAAAATTTCAGCAGTTTTGGAATCTTGGAAGAGGGCGCCGGTGACATAAGTCGAAGTGGCAGTAATGGTTTTGCCTAAGGTATAGACCGCTAAGTCTTCGAGAGTGGCGTCTTCGACCTCATCTGGATTAAAGCCGATTTTTTTGAAGGCGGCGGAGTTAGCAATCTGCCGTTTTTCTTTATCAACAAGCAAGTATATTTTCTTGTCGGGTGTCTGGACTAAAGAATAATTAGCAAATTTGATTTCACTGCCGAGCGGATAATTCTCCAGGTCGGCGCTCGTTACAGTCACGATTTGTTCAGGATGGAAACGAGAGGCAAAAGCAGCCCAATTAGCGAAAGGCTTTTTTAAGCCGCCGGCAACTAGCCAGACCTTAGAATCGCCATCAGCTTTGATAATGGAGCCGTCCGGGTAAAGGCGGGAGACTTTCGGGAAATAGGTGTTGAAGAGCTTATAGGTATTATAATTTCCGTTATAAATATGTGGCGTATAATTATAGAGAGCGGCGGTCACTTGGTTCTCCGGAGTTACGCTGACCCGGTCAGGCGAGGACATGATGGCGTTATAGTCGCCGTCGTTAATAGCTCGAGCAGTTGATTTCAAGATCCCGTACTTATCTTTAGCGATATAGGTTTGACCGACTTTGAAACCGTAATTTTCTGGCTCTTTCATATATGCCAGGAATTGCAGAGAAGCGCTGTTAACCTGCTTGCCGAAGCCTTTATAATACGGATTGCAGACCCAGCTATCAGGACAGCCATAGCCCGTCGCCCAGTCTAAGCGTCCCTGGGAGGGCGCGCTATCGGTTACTAGGCTGGCTTCTTTCTGTAAGAGGACTAATAAGAACTTCGGATTCACGGTGGTAATCGGACGGCATTTGCTTTTGCGTTCTGCTTCTGTCGGCTTATCGCTCAAGGAAATGCCGGAGCAATCATAATTGTTATGGGTCGCATCGTAAATGATTTGCGCAGCGCTGCGGGTATCTCCGTAAGTGTTTAAGGTATTATAGGTTGAGAGAAAGCTACCTTTAGAATTTAAGAAATTCTGAATCTCTGGCAGTCCCATCGAGTTATAATTAAACATCTCGCTGTCTTCTAAAATTCTATTAGGATTAAAAGTTGCATCGATATTAATCTGAGCACTAGCTAATGATGGCAATAAGCAGGCGATTATCGCGCCGCAAGCGATTAAATTTATCTTCATATTTTTTTGATAATTCATATAAGATAATTATAATATATTTATGGAATATCTCCAAAGAAAATTGACAGATATTGAATGACGTGATAATTTATCCGCAGTTATTTAACATATCTGCGGTGCAGAGAAATCTAGCGGTGCTAGAGAAAGGAGAAATATGATTTATATAAAAGATGGATTGACTAGAGAAAAGCTGACTGAACTTTTTCAGTATAGCTTGCAGGAACATTGCTTGTTTCCAATGGCGATTAAGCCGAATACCAACATTCTTAATGACCACGTTTTTAAGGAATTATCGGTCATAAAATTTCTTAAGATTGAAGAAGGTCCTTATAGGGAGATACTGAATACAGGAAAGGAAGAATATTTTGTCCGGTTTTCAGTTAAGGTGCTGGTTGAGGATCATTATTGGGAGGGGAAGAGCGGAACTGATTGGCAAACAAATGACAAAGTTTTGTCAGGAGTAGTTCCTAGAGTGATTCATGTCGATGTTTGTAAAATATTATTCGGATAGGAAGTGAAGGCGGTCAATAACGGACCGTCTTTTTTATTACTTGACATTATTATGATATTATTGTAGTGTTTGATTATCGTAAATTAACAAAATACTGTACATGGAAACAAAGAGAAATAAAGCGAAATTGCTGAAGAATCAGACTACAAAAAAGCTAAATCTGGAGGAATTAAAAAAAGCAAACGAGGATTTGGAGCGCCAGAATGAGAACCAAATGGATAAGATACTAGGGACTTTATGGGCCCTGATGGTAACTCTAATACTGTTTATTGTTAGCAACGCTAGTGATGTTATGTCAGCGCTGGTCTTAAAGTTTTCACCTATCGGTTCGACATTGATTTTTGTTCTTATTTTCTTGGTTAACTGGCGTCCTGCAGTCTGGATTGCTAAAAAATACAGTCAACGTTAAGAAGATTTAATAAAGCCCTCGTCATGATGGCTTTTTTTATTGACATAACCCCGTGAAAATACTAATATGCCTGCAGTAATTTAAAATTAATATCTTAACCAAAAGAAAGGAAATAGGTCATGAAACGAAGATTATTAACCAGAGAGATCAGGCAATGGGAGGAATTTTATCGGCAGCGATTCGAGCTGGATACGGATTTTTCCTTGCTGATAGACTGCGGTATTGCTGACAGCGATTTGGACTATAGCTTTTTGATCGCCGTCCCTCAAGGGATGACGATGAATCAGGTTCTAAGAGTTATGGAAAAAAATTCTAAGGTGGTGACTGTTTACGCTGATTTAGACGGCCACGTCCAAGACAATGACCGTTCTACTAAGCATAGTTATTTGGCCTTAGTGCGGCGCCAACCTGAACCTGACGATGACTTACTGGACAAGTCAGCCTCGGATTTAAGCGGGAGTGCTGCCGTCAGAGGCATTAACCTATTGGAACGGCTGCTCCTGGGAGCTTGGTATTTTTGGGAAACCGGTTTGCATTTGGACATTGAGCACGTTACTTTGTGTACCGGCTCACGAGACTTTGACGGGGATATCATGGGGGTTAATTATCTGGCTGATCTTGATATGGTGGAAATCCAATATTATGATCCTGATGACGCAGATGCCGGCATGGGAACGCGCCAAGTGACCTTTGTTCGGAGAGCTTCTGATATCTTTTAAATAAAACCGCTGGCTTTGTTAACGCAAAACCCCGTCTATAGAGACGGGGTTTATTTTTTTTCAGCAAAGTAAATGTTTAAACCTGTCCATTGAGCTTCAGGATAACATTATCCTGATCGCCCAGATCAATCTTTACCTTATCGCCATCCTTGATTTTGCCTTCGATTATTTCCATGGCGAGTTCATCAAGAATCATTGTTTGGATGATACGCTTGAGCGGACGAGCGCCGTAAGTAATATCATAGCCTTTTTCTGCCAGCATCTTCTTGACTTTAGAGCTGACTTTGACGCTGATATTTTTATTTTTTAATCTCTTTTCAACTTTCAGTAATTCTAAATCTACGATATGTTCTAAGGCTTCCGGAGTCAGGCTTTGGAAAAGGACGATTTCATCAATGCGGTTTAAGAATTCCAGTTTGAAATGGCTCTTTAAAATCTTATCGATTTTCTCCTTCATCTCAGCGCTGCGCATTTTTATTTCCTGTTTCTTATCGCCGTTATCGCTAAAGCCGATGGAATACTGCTTGATGATTTCATTGCCGAGGTTCGAGGTCATGATGATAATAGTGTTCTTGAAGTTGACGACGCGGCCTTTTGAATCGGTGAGCCGGCCGTCATCTAAAATCTGCAAAAGCATATTGAACATATCGGGATGAGCCTTCTCGATTTCATCAAAGAGGACGACGCTATAAGGGCGGCGCCGAACTTTGTCAGTTAATTGACCGCCTTCTTCGTGGCCGATATAGCCTGGAGGGGAGCCGATCAGCTTAGCGACACTATGCTTTTCCATGTATTCGCTCATGTCTAAGCGGATTAAAGCTTTTTCGTCATCAAACATGAAGCGGGCTAAAGTCTTAGCCAGTTCAGTCTTTCCGACGCCGGTCGGACCGACGAAGAGAAAGGAGCCAATTGGTTTCTTTTCTTCATTGATGCCGGCGCGACTGCGGCGTAAGGCGCTGGCAATCGCTTTAATAGCTTCTTCTTGACCGACAACTTCACGGTTAAGTTCAGTTTCGGCGGAGCTTAATTTCTGGATATCATCCTGAAGCATACGGTTGACCGGGATGCCGGTCCAGCGGGCAACAACCTTGGCGACATCTTCTTCGTCAACTTCTTCTTTCAAGATGCGCTGGCCTTTTTTCTGGATCTTGGCCAAGTCTTCCTGGAATTTTTTAGCTTTATTTTCCAGTTCCGGAATCAGTCCGTATTTAATTTTCGCGACTTCCGTTAAATCGGCGCCTTGGCGCTGGGCGATTTCCGCTTTGATTTTTAAATCTTCAATATTCTTTTTGGAATCGCGGATTTGGGAGATAATGTTTTTCTCATTATTCCAATGCAGCTCTAGTTGGTTAGCTTTTTCTTTCAGCTTCGCCAGTTCAGCATTTAAGGCACGGATCTTGGTGGATTTTTTGTCAGTCGTCATTATCCCCGCCTTGTTTAATTCCAATTGATTAATCTTGCGTTTTAATTGGTCTAGCTCATCCGGCATAGAGTCGATTTCCATGCGCAGGGAAGAAGTGGCCTCATCAATCAAGTCGACCGCCTTATCCGGCAGACTGCGGTCGCTGATATAGCGGTTGGATAATTTAGCGGCAGCGATCAGGGCGTTGTCAGTGATGCGGACGCCGTGATGGACTTCATATTTTTCCTTTAAGCCGCGCAGCATGCTGATTGTATCTTCAACACTTGGCTCATTAACAATAATCGGTTGGAAGCGGCGCTCGAGGGCGGCATCTTTTTCAATATATTTCTGGTATTCCTTGGTGGTGGTGGCGCCAATAGTCCGGAGTTCGCCACGAGCCAAAGCCGGCTTTAACATATTTGATGCATCCATAGAACCTTCGGAGGCACCGGCGCCGATCAGAGTGTGGAGCTCATCAATAAAAAGAATAATGCGACCGTTTTGGGATTTAACTTCTTTAAGAACGGCTTTTAGTCGGTCTTCAAATTCGCCGCGGAATTTCGCACCGGCCACGAGTGAGCCTAAGTCCAGAGTGACAATTTCCTTATTCTTTAAATTTTCCGGCACATCACCGGCGATAATTCGCTGAGCTAACCCTTCGACGATGGCGGTTTTGCCGGTGCCAGCTTCACCGATGAGGACCGGATTATTCTTGGTGCGGCGCAAGAGGACCTGCATGATGCGGCGGATTTCTTGGTCGCGGCCGACGACCGGGTCCAGCTTTTCTTGGCGGGCTAGTTCTGTCAGGTTGGTCGTATATTTTTCTAAAATCTTGTATTTATTTTCAGGAGAGGGGTCGGTAATAGTTTGGCCACCGCGCAATTCCTTCAGGATAGTTCTGACTTGCTCGTACTCAACCTTGAAGTTGAGGAGTATGTCCTGAGCCGGGGAAGGCACGCTAATGAGTCCTAAGAAAATGTGTTCGGTGGAGATAAACTCATCACCCATGCCATCTGCTTCTTTGTGGGCACGTTCTAAAATAAGGGCAGTCTCGGCTGTGCCGGAGACAGCCTGAACCGGGCCGTTATTCTGATTAATTTTGACGCTTGGTAATTTCTTAATGGCTTTAATAGCATCATCTTCGATCATCTCCGGATCTATCTGCATTTTTTCCAGGACAGGTCTAACCAGACTCTCATTCTGTTCAAGCAGGGCGAGAAGGATATGGACTGCTTCAATATTCGCCTGGCCGTAGCTGGAGGCGATGATTTGCGCATTGATGATTATTTCTTGTGATTTTTCCGTAAATTTATTAAACATGGGGTTCATATAGTTGATATTATTAGCACTCTCATTATCGGAGTGCTAAGAATAATATTAATATATGCGGGGTAAGTTGTCAATTGTCTGGATAATAAAAAAACCGTTAATAATTAACGGTTAGTGACAAGGAATGATCAAAAAATTATTCAATCAGGTGCTCTGCGATCTTCTCTCTGCAAATGTTTTTTAGACTTTCTTGATAACTATCTTTAGACAGAATTACAGTGTCGTTATACATGTTGAAGTTCTTGTAGTAATTTATCGTTCCATCTCGATAATATGTCCAGGTTTCATGGGTTGTTATTCGGTTGTAGCGAGGCTCGATAATAATGGTCTGATAGCGAAAATCAATTTTTTTGGTCAGCGAATGAGTGAAAGAACTATCATTATTGGCTTTGTCGGTATACCTGATTCTGATTTTCATATAGACGATGTTATGGGCATAAAATTCCATGTTTTCGTTATAGTAAACATCACTGATGGTTTGGCTATCCAAAGGACTGGTAAAGTTCACTCGGCCCCAATTATCCTTAGCCGGCTTGTCATGAGGCCAAACGTAGATAATCGCTGTGATAATCATGATGGGAATGAGCCAATAGATAATATTGGTAACAATTTCTTTAAAGCGAGGGTTTCGCAGTAGTTTCTTGAGATCTAAAATCTTTTCCATTTCTTACATTTTAGTTGTTAATTAACAATGAATAAGAAGTTATCACGGATATCCGGCTAATGTCAATAAAAAAACCGTCAACATGTATTAACGGTTTTAGCGGGCATTACCCAGTCATTTATTAGCCAATATATCATTGGCAATTTTCAAGTAGCCGTATTCTCGGCTGTTTTTTTTGAGAGCTTTCCAGCTTTCTTGTACTTCCGTGGCTTCTACATTACCATCAGTGAATTGATCTTTCATTACCTTAACTTTCATCAATTCTTTTTTAGTGTTCAATAAGATAACCATTTCAGTGACGACGATGCCTGCTCGAGAGCGCGGAGACCATCGATAGAATTGTTCTTTGCCGTGCTCTGTGTACTCGCGAAAGATTGAAAGTTGTACTATTCCGCGATCTGGCGATGCTTTAATCTTTGTCGAATAATACACATCAAAAGTCTTGGTCTGATTATGTCTACCGGTTAGGTCTGACTTTATCCAATTACCACGGGATTCTGACAAGGTCTTTAAGCTCGAGTCGGCAAAGAGATAACTTGAGGTCTGGGTTATTATCAGGAAACCCATAAAGATGATTGACCCTATGGCTAGGGTGTACATCAGACCAGCATTATTGTTTTTCTGTTTCATTTTTCTCTATATTTAGTTATGAATGTTCAAACTATTAATACTCTTAGATTACCATTTTATTATACAATTGTCAATAACAAGGAGTAGGCTAATAAAAAAACCGTCATTTTAGACGGTTTTCTAGGATTTAATCGGTTTATTTAAATAGATTTTGCTTTAGCTTGACTGTATCGCAGTAACCTTTTGGCTAATTTAACATAATAATGCCCTAAGCTGCTTTCAGGTGGCTGAAACCAAAAAGTTTCGTTACCTTCAAATTTATACGAGAGAATGGTTCCATCAGCGAAAAGATTGCTAAATTTTACCATAGCCACCTGGCCGTCATTGGTGTCGATTATGAAAGCTGTCCTGTTTATTAGAATCTCTTTACCAGAGATTAGATCATTTTTCATATTATTGGCTCGGCCATAACTGGTATAAATAATCATGGTTTTCAAATATATGAAACTTCCCAGATTAATTGCATTTTCATCGTAATATAAATCAAATAGTACCGGTCCTTTTTCAGGGGCCGGGAGGTCGATATGGCACCATATCTCGCGAGGTTCACGATTATTGGAATCTTTTAAAACTAGGTTCGTATTAAGATTCTCAGTCGAGCTGGCTTTATGCTGGTTAAATAGCAGGGCCAAAGATAAGACCGCGGCGTACATGATGATAGTGGCAGTAGAAGAATGTCTGATAATTTTCATATTTCTTTCCCTTTCTATTCATTGTTAATTTACTAGATATTAGTTTGAAATTATCACCTCTTTGAAGTTGCGTCAATTTATTGTCAAAGATGGCGAAATTATGTTATTATTTAATCATGTTCAACCATAATTTCTTGACTTATACAGGTAAGATTATCCTGCAGATCTTGGGGGAAATTTTATATTTTCCGATTTGGTGGTACAGCGTCGGCTTGATGCGGGCTGGGGGCGCTGTCTTTCGTTTTTGGCGTGCTCAGGAAATATCTTTAGGTTTTAGCGTCTGGGTGAAAAATATTTTTGTACCTATGTACGGGCAGCGCGATATCGCCAGTCGGGCGATTAGTTTTTTCATGCGCTTGATTCAAATCATCGTCCGCGGCTTCATCCTGATTATTTGGTTGGCCGTCGCCTTGCTGGCCCTGGCTTTCTGGATGGCACTTCCTATTTTATTATTCTTGGGGCTGGCCGCTCAAATAGCGACTTATTAAGACATCAATATGGGATTAGTTCAATTAACTTTTACAGATGATCAAAATAGCGGCGGACGCGGCGCCTGGTTTTTAGGGCGTTTTTTATTTTGGGGTACGCCGCCCCGGCGTTCCGTTATTAGCCTGGAAAGGACACGGAAAAAGATTGACCGTCTAGCCATTTTCTTTGTCTGGCTGATGGTTTTTGCCGGCTGGGGAGCTTTTGGTTATTGGGTTTATAATAATCAGGCTGGCTTGATGTTGAGACCGCAAGATATTATATATTTTTGGAAAAAATTTGATCCCTTGGTATTTATTTTTATATTTTCTCTGTGGTTTGATTTGTTTCTGATTTATCGCCATAGCCAGGCGCGGGCAGCCTTAAAGAAAATTAATTATCGGTTTTTTAAGAGGACTGGTGCCGGCGGAAAAGTGCGGGGCGCTAAAAAGTATGACGTGACATCCTCGTATTCGCAGGTGGCGCGGCGCGCTCTGGAAGACGCTTATCTTCTGGCTGTAAAGCTTGGCCAAGGCCAAGTCGAGGTGATGCATCTTTTCCGTGTCTTGCTACAAGAGAAGGATATTCAAAACTTATTTATCCGGCTAGATGTCGATGCCAAGAAACTTGTCGAATTGATTGATCATAATTTAGTCAGGCCGCAGGCCGCTAAGACGGGAGGGCGGACGATTTTGTCGGCAGCCCTGCAAGAGGTTTTAGTGGCGGCCTTTATCGATGCGTACGAACTAAGGCAAGACAGCGTCGACACTTTGAATGTTATCAGTTTCTGTTATGACCGCGAACCGGAGCTGGCGGAGATTTTATATGAACTAGAAGTTGATAAAGATAAGATTGATAATACAGTGGCTTGGTTCCGTGTGAATTCCCGAATGCGGGAAAACTATCGCAGTTATAGGCGTTTGGCTGGCTTTAAGCCGGGCAGCAATATGAACCGGGCTTATACAGCCATCGCCACTCCGACTCTTGATCATTTTTCCCATGACTTAACTATTGAAGCCAAAATGGGCGGCCTAGACATCTGCGTTGGTCGCGACCAGGAAATCAACAGTATTTTCGAGGCTTTTACCGGCGGGCATAACGGCGTCCTGTTAGTCGGTCCGGTGGGTGTCGGCAAAAGTACGGTAATTGGCGGTTTGGCTCAGCTGATGGTGGCAGAAAACGTGCCCGAGTTTCTGAAGGATAAGCGCTTAGTGGAGCTTGATGCCTCTCGCTTAGTGGCCGGAGCGGACCCGGCGATTGCTGAAGAGCGACTCCTGGAATGCATCAATGAAATTAGTCGGTCGAAAAATATAATTTTATATATTGATAATATTGAAAACTTAATCGGGATAACCGCCGGCAGCCAAGAGAGTTTGGACGTGTCTGAAGTCCTGGCCGAAGCGATTGCTCGCAAGAATTTATTCTGCTTGGCTTCCGCAACTACGGAAAATTACGCCCGCCATATTGAAGGCAAGGCTATTGGTAATATTTTAACTACTATTGCCATTAAGGAGCCGGAAACGAATGCCGCTATTCAGATTTTGGAAAGCAAAGTCGGATACTTGGAAGCTAAATATGATGCCTATATTGTTTATAGCGCCATTGAACAAGCGGTGGTTATGTCAACCCGTTACTTGCATGATAAGTTCTTGCCACTGAAGGCGATTGATTTATTGGAAAAGGCAGCTATCCTAACCTCTCGGAAGGATGAGAATGGTAAGAGCTCGGCTTTTTGCGGCCATGAAGAAGTGGCTCGGGCCGTTAGTGAAATTACTGGTATTCCGGTTAGTAAAGTGACGGCGATTGAGAGCCAAAAATTATTAAATCTAGAAAACGAAATCCATCAACGTTTAGTAGATCAGGTTGAAGCGGTCAGCGCCGTGGCAGCCAGTTTGCGGCGCGCGCGGGCGGAAATGAAAGACGCAAAGCGGCCGATTGCTAGCTTCCTTTTTTTGGGACCGACCGGCGTCGGTAAGACCGAGCTGGCTAAATCTGTCAGTCAGGTTTATTTCGGTGATGAGGACTACTTAATCCGTTTGGATATGAGTGAATATCAAACAGCCGATAGCGTCCGAAAAATGATCGGCGATGTCGATGGCACCTTGGGGTATTTGACCGAAGCGGTTCGCAAAAAGCCTTTCGCCCTGGTCTTATTAGATGAAATTGAAAAAGCGAATCCGGATATCCTTAATTTATTACTGCAATTACTCGATGACGGTCGGCTGACCGACGGGCAGGGACGGACCATTAGCTTTGCTGAATCCATTATTATCGCGACCTCCAATATCGGAGCAGTCTTTATTCAAGATCAGATTAAGGCTCAAGTCCCGCTTAATCTTATCAAGCAAGACTTGATTGATAACCAGCTCAATAAGTATATCCGGCCGGAATTAATAAATCGTTTTGACGGCATTATCGTATTTAAGCCATTAAGCGAGGCTGATACCTGTGCGATTGCGACCTTGATGTTGAAGAAGATTAAGAAAAATTTAGCGCTTAAGGGTATCGGTTTGAAAGCTGATAAGGACGGGGTAGCTATTTTAGCGCATGATGGTTATGATCCAAAATTCGGAGCCCGGCCGCTCAGGCGCTTGCTTCAGGACAAGATTGAGGATATCATCGCTAACAAACTGCTGGCCGGCGAATTAAAGCGTCGGGACACGGTTGTTATTAATAGCCGGGCGGAGATTGAAATTGAGAAAGCTCCAGAGCTATAAGTGTTATTATGTTTTATTTATCTATATTTATTTCGGCTTTCGCTTTGACGGCTTTGTTAACTACCTTGGTTAAGCGAGTGGCTCTTTTGGCTGGCATTGTGGATAATCCTGACAAAGGCCAGACTGGGAGTCGTAAAATCCACACCGAAGCCATTCCTCTCCTGGGAGGATTGGCTATTTTTGCTTCATACTTCATTATTCTGTTCTTGAACTCCGAGCGTTTTTTGGCCGGCGAGCTCAGACTATCTCATTTATTAGGTTTTTTTGCCGGCGCAGTTTTAATTATGGTCGGCGGTTATCTGGATGATAAGTATAATTTAAAATCATGGCAGCAAATTATTTTTCCACTGCTGGCTATTGTTGCTGTTATTTTGGGAGGCGTAGAAATTCTTAAAATCACCAATCCTTTCGGCTCATATTTCAATCTTAGTCTAATGGCTTTTTTTTCGCCGCTTCTGATTGGCTTATGGCTCTTGGGTATGATGTATACGACAAAGCTGTTGGACGGAGTAGATGGCCTAGTGACTGGCGTCAGCGGTATCGGCGGCTTAGTTATTTTTTTATTCACAATGTCAATGCGGTACTATCAGTCCGATATCGCTTTAGCCGCTATTTTATTAGCCGGTACCTGTGCCGGATTTTTAATTTTCAATTGGCATCCGGCTAAGATTTTTTTGGGTGAAGGTGGATCTTTGCTGCTGGGGTATATATTAGGAGTCTTGGCTATTATTTCTGGGGGCAAAATTGCTATTGCCCTATTAGTTATGGGTATCCCCATTTTGGATGTGGCTTGGACGATTATCCGCCGTTTGCTGATGGGTCGAAATCCTTTTAAATTTGCTGACCAAAAACATTTGCATCACCGGCTCTTAGCTTTGGGAATCGGCCAACGGAGAACTGTTCTGGTTTTTTATGTTTTATCTTTAAGCTTTGGGTTAAGCGGTTTATTTTTGCAGAGCCGCGGCAAGTTTTGGGCACTAGTGGTCCTGGTGGTCGTGATGATGCTTTTAGTTATTGGTTTCTGGTGGCTTGATCGTCGCCAGTCGGCACGAGTGAAGATAAGAAATAATGCTGGCCTATGAAGAAACTACTTTTGCAAATTTGCTGCGCTCCTTGTGGCACCTATATTAGCCGGGATCTATTACTGCCGCATTACCAATTAACCTGGTTCTTCTGTAACCCTAATCTGGTTAGTCAGGAGGAGTATGACCGGCGCTTAGAGATGGTGCGGATGATGGCTGGTAAATATGGCATTCCGTTACTTGTCGATCCATATAATCATGAGAGCTGGCAAGAGATAATCTGCGGTCATGAAAAAGATTCGGAGCGCGGCCAGCGTTGCCAGATTTGTTATCGCCAGCGCTTAGCTAAAACTGCTCGCTTGGCGAAGGAAATGGACTTTGATATTTTTGGCACCACTCTTTTAGTCAGTCCTTATAAAGATGGCGCGGCCATCAGGAAAATCGGCCATGAACTTGAGGAGATTTGTGAAGTCGCTTTTTTGGATATGGACTTTCAGGCGCATGACGGTTACCGGCGCAGCCAAGAATTAGCCAAAGAACTAGAACTTTACCGCCAAAAGTTTTGCGGCTGTGAATATTCTCTACAACCGGCAGGTAAAATAAAAAAAAATTCAGTTTAGCCATCAAGGCAACTATGAGACAAACATTAAGAAGTGGCGGTGTGTTTTTATTTATTCTAGGGCTGACAGGATTTTTTCTGTTTCCGAGTTTTTGCCGCGCGCAAGCCGTTGATCCGGCATATGACTTTGACGGCGATGGCTTCAGCAATGAAGCGGAAATAGCGAGCGGCTATTCGCCCTATAATCCACTTCAGGTTAAGTTGGAAGACAGTGATTCTGATCGCGACGGACTGAGTGACTATTGGGAGTTGCAATTTAAGACTGATCCGCTCGTGTCTGATTCTGACGGCGACGGTTTTCTTGACGGTCGAGAAATTGACTTCGCCTATAATCCCTTATCGAGTTCTAGTGCGAGACTGGAGCGAAAAATTGAGATACATTTAAAAACTCAGAAGCTGCTTTATTTGGTAGGCGGGCAGCCTTGGAAGGAATTTTTAGTTTCCAGTGGCATCGCCAGCATGCCTACGCCTAAGGGTGTATATCAGATTAAGACCAAAAATCGTAAAGCTTGGTCTAATACTTATAAATTGTGGATGCCTTATTGGCTAGGGCTACTTAATAACGGGCAGATTGGTATTCATGAATTACCGGTTTGGCCGAGCGGTTATCGTGAAGGAGAAAGTCATTTAGGGAAGCCGGCTTCGCATGGTTGCGTTCGTTTGGGTGTTGGGCCGGCGCAATATTTATATGACCGGGTCAGTGAGGGAACTGAGGTGGTGATAAAGTAGGCAAAATGTTATAATTATTTCAATTGAGTCACGTTAATTTTTTTGTGTATGACCAGAAAAAAAATATTATTATCTCTAGTATTATTTATCCTCGCTGTCACGCTGAGTGCCTGCACTTTGCCCTGGCAGAAGAAGACGGCACCCATTGATGAGGTTAAGGTTGACGAAACAGGTAGTGCTACTAGCACAGGATTAGGTGTTGTCACAGGCACTAATAAACTGAAAAAATTTAATAATTATGACGAGCTGGCGGAATTTTTGGCAGCCAATAATAATCCGACCAGTTTAGCTATGCGTGACGCTGTGGGCGTTTCCACTGGCGGTGCTGGCGGTATCGTGAAAGCCGGTCTGGTTGCAGAAAGCTCCGCCGTGAGTGCGCCGGCAGCTGATAATGCCGCTCGGCCAAATAATTCCTTGGACTATTCCCAAACCAATAATCAAGTAGTCGGAGTTGATGAGGCGGATATTATCAAGACTGACGGTCGCTATATCTATGCGCTCGTTAAAAATGAGTTATCAGTTATCAGTACCAGTCCGGCTGCTGAAACTAAGGTTGTTTCTAAAATAACTTTTAAGTCACGGCCGCAAGAAATATTTATTAATGGTAACTACTTGGCTGTTTTCGGATCTGATGATCAGATTTACAATACTGAGGTTTATCAAAGTTTCCGCCGCCAGAATAATTATACTTTTTTCAAAGTCTTTGATTTAACTGATCCGGCAAATCCCAGACAGGTTCGCGACCTTGACTTTGAAGGCTCTTATCATGACGCCCGTTTGGTCGGTGACTACGTTTATTTCATTACTGACACTTATAATAATTATATTGCCGGTGAACCTTTAATCCCTCGTGTTTTGGACAGTGGATTAGCCATGCCGTCTAAGTGCGAAGGAGTTCTGAAATGCTTTGCGCCGGAAGTATTTTATTTCGACATTCCTTACGACTCATATAACTTTACCAATATCGCAGCCATTAATATCAAGAATAATGGAGAGGCGGTGAGCGGTCAGTCTTATCTTTTAAATTACGGCCAGAACTTGTATGTTTCCCAGGATAATATCTATATTACTTACACGCAGTATATAAATGAATATGACCTGGAACAAGTAGTTAAGCGCGAGTTAGTTTATGATAAGTTGAACACCGAAGATCAGGATAAAATTGTCAAAATCGAAGGTACTCCAGCCTTTATCCTTAATGTTCAAGAAAAAAAATCTAAAGTTGCTCAGTACATCGACCGCTATTTGAATTCTTTAAGCAGCGCTGCTCAGGATTCAATGATTGCGGAAATCGATACGGTTCTTGCCGCCAAGATTGCCGAGAAAGCGAAGGATATGGAAAAAACTATTATCCACAAGATTGGCATCAGCGGCAATCAGATTACTTACCAAGCGATGGGAGAAGTCAGCGGCCAGGCCTTGAATCAGTTTTCGATGGACGAAAGCGGTGGATATTTTCGGATTGCTACCACGCGCAGTCAATACTCCTCACGACTGACTGAATCTTCAACTGATTCTTATAGCAGTGTTTATGTTCTGGACTCAAACTTGCAGACTGTTGGTCGCTTAGAGAATTTGGCGACCACAGAAAGGATTTACGCTGCCCGGTTTATCGGCAACCGAGTTTATCTTGTGACTTTTAGGCAGACTGATCCGTTGTACGTGATCAGTTTGAATGACCCGGCTAAGCCGACAGTTTTGGGTGCCGTCAAAGTTCCCGGTTTCTCAAATTATCTGCATCCGGCTGATAAGGATGGCACAAGGATGATCGGACTGGGACGGGAAACTGAAGAAAATTCTAACGGCTCCGTCTTTGTAAAGGGTTTAAGGCTCTCCTTGTTTGATTTTAGTGATTTAGCTAAGCCTAAGGAACTAGACAGCTACGTAATTAGCGGTTCAGGCAATGATTCCATTGCCTTGTATGACCATAAAGCTTTCCTGTATTCCGCAGAAAAAAATCTATTAGTGATTCCGGCATCTCTGCGAGATTCCAATAATCGCCTAACTTTTGGCGGCTCAATGGTCTTCAATATTAAAGACAATGCTTTTGTCTTGCAAGGCAAGATTGATCATTCCTCTGGCGGCAGCTTCAGCATGCCAGACTATTGGGATGGATATAATTATTATGATAATACCGCTAAGCGCAGTCTCTATATAAATGATGCTTTATTTACTTTTTCAAATAAATTTCTTAAGGTCAACAAGCTGTCTGACTTAGGGGAAGTGAAAACTCTGGAATTGACGGCGGGCGGAGATGATTATATTATTACCCCGACGAAGGTAACGGGTGACGGTTCATCATCAAGTAGCGGTTTTGTCAACGGCGCAAGTCCGGCGACTGGCATAACTAGCACTACTGAACCGAGCTCCGCTGTTAGTTCTCCGGGAGTAGCTACTAGTACGCCTTCGAATCCGCCTGCTACAGGAGCTGCTTTAGTTCCGCCTAGCCAGGTAAATTAATATTGTATTATGAAGTATCCGAGAGTTATTCCTTTAATAGTCCCACTCATGGTTTGGCTTATGTGCCAGATGTTTTTGAGATGGCCAGCTATTTTTTATTCGGTCTTAGCTATTGGATCACTGCTTATTATTCTGGGTGTGAGGTATTTGGCAGGGCGAGAAAAGAATGACTGGCCCTTGTTAACTATTGCGCCAATCTTATTCTTTTTGAGCTTTTCCTGTTATATTGCTATTATAGTCGGTGTCTTTTGGGTCCAATTAATCTTAGTTCTTATTTTCTGGTTCTTGTTCGTTTATTTAAAAAATCTATATTATTATTTTACCCATAAGGAGTCAGAGTTAATCTTTGAAGATAAGCTTGATAATCTTTTGATTGTCGGCAGTTTCCTGTCAGTTTTTGCAGCCGCTACTGTTTTGTTCGGTATTTCAGTTTTTATCGCTTGGCCTGTTTGGGCGACGGTTCTGATTCTGGCAGTAATTATTGGCCTATTATTTATTCAGTTCATGCCGCTTAAAAAAGTTAAGCCGGAGCAAGCTAAAGTTTTAATACTGGCCAGCGTTCTTGGATTAGCGGAATTAGCCTGGGGTTTATCATTCTTGCCCTTAAAGTATCACGTACTTGGCCTGTTTATGGCTCTTAGTTATTATCTGGCCTTAATTATCATTCGCTTTCATCTACGCGGGCAATTGAATTGGCGGGCTTTGAAATTACCGTTGATTCTCAGCGCCCTAGCCTTCATTATTCTTTTTTTGACGGCACGTTGGCTGTAATTAATCTGTGATTTTAAATATTATAAGGAGATAATTAATTTATATATTATGTCTAAACAACCTAAGGTCGAGCCAATTATTCAAAGAGTAGAGAAGGGCGTTAAGCCGAAGCCCCGGTTTTGGATAATCGTCGCTCTCTCAGTTGCCTGCGGCTTGTCAGCCGGAATTATCGGCGAAACTTTGACTAGAATTTATGCTTTTCGCGACTTCGGCTCAACTTCTTTTTCTGGTGAGCTGAATTTGTCTGGCCTCAATAACTCAAATTCCGGTTTAGTGATTCGCGATCCCAAAAAAGTGGTTGTTAATGAAGATGTGAAAATCGCTGAAACTGTCGCTGGCGTCCGTCCCGTTTTAGTTAGTGTTTTTAAAGAAATACCGGCGGCCAGTTCAGCGTCTGAATACTATAACCTAGAAGAACCGCTCTTTATCGGTCTGATAGTAACGGCGGACGGCTGGGTGGCGGCGATGGCTCCTAATGATTTTAAAAAAGATTTTAAATTTAAGAATTATGTGGTTATCGTCGGAGACCGCCAACTGCATAAGATTGATAAATTATCCGACCTGAAAAATCTGCCTGGTGAACCGTTAATTTTTCATTTGAGTGGGGCAAATAATTTGACTGTTAAGAAGAATGCGGCTCGATCTGAATTGTCGCTAGGGGAAAGTCTCTTGTCTATCAACGGCTTAACTTCCGTGCGGCCGGTGACTCTGACAGCCTTAGCCCGCACATCAGCGGTGGCTAGCAGCGACGTGGTTAGCGCCCGTTTGAAGCTGAACGGAGGTGAAGAGAACCTTAAGAATTCTTTCGTTTTTGATTTATCTGGAAACTTAGCAGCTTTAGTGGCTGGCGATGGTGCAGTTATTCCAGCTTTTTCTTTTAATTCCGCTTGGTCGAGCTTATCTCAAAAAGATATGACTCTTCGTCCCTATCTTGGCGTTAATTATCTGGACCTGACTAAAATTAAAACTGCTGCCATATCCTTGGATAAAGGAGCCTGGCTATATCCGGCAGCTATTCAGCCGGCGGTGCTGAAGAATAGTCCAGCTGAAGCGGCAGGCTTGATTGCCGGTGATGTGATTACTTGGGTTAATAATACCGAGATCGACGCGAGCAATGACCTCGGTGATTTACTAGCCAACTTTAAGGCCGGAGATAAGATTACTCTGACTTATGTCCGGGGCGGCGCAGAAAAAGAAGTTTCTATTAAGCTGGGCGAGATGAAATAATCATTCCTCGCACTACTCTTAATCATGAATTATAAATATGAAAATAAATTCGCTTGGTAAGATTAAAGCTATATCCGGCAAGACAGTTTTTTTACGGGTTGATTTTAATGTTCCGATTAAAGGTGGCAAGATTAAAGATGATCACCGGATTAAGGCGGGACTGGAGACAATTAATTATTTAAATAAACGAGGTGCGCGTCTGGTGATCGCTTCCCATCTCGGCGAGCCGAAGGGAATAGACCCATCCTTGTCACTGAAGCCGGTCGCTGCACGGCTTAAAAGTTTATTGAAAAAACCGGTTAAATTTCTGCCGGAGGCTATTGGACTAAAGACTGAGGAGGTTATTGAAGCTATGGCGGATGGGGATATAGTGCTCTTAGAAAATTTACGCTTTAACGACGGGGAATATCAGAACGATAGGAAATTCGCTAAGGCTTTGGCGTCTGCAGTTGATATTTATATTAATGATGCTTTCGCTGTCAGTCACCGCGAACAAGCCTCGGTCGCGGCTATTAAAAAATATTTACCGGCCTATGCTGGTTTATTGGTCGAGAAAGAGGTGATTGCCTTAAACAAAGTTTTGAAACCGAATAAGCCCTTAGTAGTTATTATGGGCGGAGCGAAGATTAAAACTAAAGCGCCTCTAATTTCTAAATTGTATAGCCCCGCTAGTCATATTTTAGTCGGCGGAGCACTGGCTAATAACTTTTTCAAATATCAAGGACTGGAAATCGGCAAGTCGGCCAGTGATACTGATTGTGATCAGTATATTAAAAAGTTTTTTAAGCGTCGTAAATTATCGGCGAAAATAATCTTGCCGACTGATGTTGTTGTTCGGACGAGAGATGGCCGGGCAAAATTAAAACTGCCGACTGCAGTGAAGAAGAGCGATACCATTCTTGATATTGGACCGGCTACTATCCTGGCTTTTTCTGCCTATATTAAAAAAGCGCATACCCTGGTCTGGAATGGCCCGCTAGGAATGTTTGAAGAGGCTGCTTATAAGCACGGTACGCTTGGCGTCGCCTATACCATGGCGTCAATTGCTTCCGGCCCAGCTTATGGCGTTGTTGGCGGTGGTGAAACTGTTCAGGCGCTCAGCAAAACAAAGATGGAGGACTATGTCGACTGGGTTTCCACGGCTGGCGGCGCGATGCTCACTTATCTGGGCGGCGGTCGGATGCCGGGACTAAAGAAAATCGTTTTTTAGTTGCCAGTCATATATTTTATAAATATTATTTACAATCATTGCCTAGCTAATCATAATCTTATGGCCACAATTAAAAAAATTACAGCTCGAGAAATACTTGATTCGCGCGGCATACCAACTTTGGAGGCTACCGTCGTTTTAAGTAGCGGTCTGAGCGCGACGGCCAGCGTGCCGAGCGGTGCATCGAGCGGCGAATACGAGGCTCTGGATTTGCGGGATGGCGATAAGAAGAGATATCGTGGCCATGGTGTTTTGAAAGCCGTTAATAAGGTTAAAGAAATAATCGCTCCGGCTTTAGTCGGTAAGGAGGTCGCTGATCAGATGGTTATTGATCAGAAGATGATCGAGCTCGACGGTACGAAGAATAAGAAGAACCTCGGTACGAATTCCACTTTGGCCGTATCTATGGCGTGCGCCCGCGCCGCCGCTTTAGAAAGTAAACAGGAATTGTTTTCCTATTTAGGTGAAGCCTTTGCCTTTGAGTCACCGCGGATTCCGACGCCGATGTTTAATATTTTTAATGGTGGTAAGCATGCTGACACTAATCTTGATTTTCAAGAATTTTTAATTATTCCTAAAGCTGCTAATGTTCATGAGATGATCCGGATGGGGGCAGAAATTTGTTATGAACTCGCTCATGTTTTGCGTGAATCTGGTTATGATACTGATACCGGGGAATTAGGTGGTTATGCTCCGGAACTTGATTCAACGATTGAAGCCTTGGAACTTATTATGGCTGCTTCAATTCGCGCCGGCTATAAGCCAGGCAAGAACGTGCACTTGGGTATCGATATCGGCTCCACTATTTTATATGACAAGGACAAAGGCAAGTATGTATTTTTACTGGACCAGGCCTTCTTTAGCGCTTCGAGCCTGATCGGCCTCTATATTGAATGGCTGAATAAGTTTCCTATTTCTTATATTGAAGACGGTATTGCCCATAATGACTGGATGTCTTGGGGTGAACTAACGGCGGAGATGGGCAAGGACTTAATGATTGCCGGCGATGAGATTTTCGGTACCAACATTAACCGCTTGCGCCAGGGACTGAAAGAGAAAGCAGCTAATACTATTATCATTAAGCCTAATCAGGCCGGTACCTTGACGGAAACTGTCGCTTGTATAAAATTAGCGCAGAAGCACGGCTATAAGGTTGTCATATCACATCGCAGCGGCGAAACTAATGATGACTTTATCGCTGACCTGGCTGTCGCTTGCGGCGCTGATTTCTTAAAAGCCGGATCACTGAATCGCGGCGAGCGTATTTCTAAATATAATCGTCTGACTGCAATTGCAGATATCCTTAAATAATATGGTTGTCCTCTTATTAATCGATGGCTGGGGTGTCGCTCCGGCTAATGATGCAAACGCTATTGCGGCCGCTAAGACCCCGGTCTTTTTAAATTTTATCAAAGAATATCCCGTTGCTCTATTATCTCCTAGTAGTTCTAGTTGGAATGCTCGTTACTTAGCGCTTGGCTCAGGACAAGATATTCAGGATGAAAATACGGAATGTTCCACTAACCTATCTCTAGTTATCTCTCAAGCCGGCTTGAGACAGGTGAAAATAGCAGAAACTGAAAGGTTCGCCGCTCTCACTCATTTTTTTAATACTCAGCACGAAGACAAATACTCTCTAGAAGACTGGAAAATAATTTCTTCAACGGCTAAAGCCAAAATTGCTAAGCCGGTACTGACTCTCAGGAAAACTGCCAAGGAAATTACTAAGACCTTGAATGATGGCAGTATTAGCTTTATAGCGGCAGCTCTCCCTTGTCTTGATTTGACGGCGGCTGGCGGCGATATGGCTCAAACACGAAAAGCCGTTGAGGCAGTTGATAAAGCACTCAAGGAAATATATCTGGCTGTTGCTCAGAAGGAGGGTGTCTTGATTATTACCTCGGCTGGTGGCAATGCTGAAAAAATGAAAGATATTGCCACTGATTTGCCTGATGCCGGCTTAACGGATAATCCTGTGCCATTTCTAATTATCGGAGCCGATTATAAAGGAAAGACTATTGGTTTGGCCGATCCTTTGAATAATGATTTAAGCTCTCTGACTCCGGCTGGTACCTTGGCCGATGTCGCTCCGACAATTCTGAAGATACTAGGGCTGCCCAAATCAGACGAGATGACTGGGATAAGTCTGGTTGAATAAAGGAGTGAATAGTGATATAAATTATTTTATATAGATAATGAATTTGTAACTTAACAAAAAGAAGGAGGAATCGTGAAATTAGATAAGGATGAAAGAGAAGCGATTAAGTCAATCTTTCCAAGTGATTATGATGCTTTAGGCATTGACGCTCAGAATATTTTGATTGAGTCCATGTTAACCAGAGAATCAGCTTTGCTGCGTGGCATAAAAGCTGTCTTTGAATCGGAGGGGGTATATGAATTAGCCAGGAAAACAGTTGGGTATCCTTTTTCGATACTGAATAAGCTTTATAAAAAAATCCAGAACTCTTATTTCGGGAACAGAAATTATTATCAAGGCTTTAATAGAACTTATTATCAAGGCTACGTATCTAACAGTCATAATAATAAGTCAGGTAGTTAGTTATTTCCATGTAAATGTTTATAACCTAAAAAAAGGAGGAGATTATGATACTTAATAAGAAGGAAAAGAAAGCAGTTAAGACCTTCGTCTATAATTGCCAGGGAGAAATGACAAATAAGTCCAAGGAATTGATAATTAAGAAATCGAAATCGGACAGTTCATTGGTGGTTGGGATTATTAATTCATTGTTTCAAAATCCTGGTTATCTGCAGGTTGCTTGGAGAATCGTGGGTTTTCCTTTCGCAACTTTAAATCGCCTGTATAAGAAGATTAAGGGCGAAGACCACCCAGTTTTTATAGAAGGATTCAGTGAGAATAATTATAACTTTTAGCAGAAGGTAATTAATTCTGCATAATAAGTTTATTACTTAAACAAAAACCGAGATACAAATCCCGGTTTTTTTATCGTCAATAATATTTTTCTTATCTCATGATCAGATATCCGATAAGCGATGTAACTGCACCGACCATGCCACCGATGAGTACCTGTAGCGGAGTGTGACCGATTTTTTCTAGGAGCTTCGGATAATGATTATCCAAGAATTCATCTTCCTTTAAATCCTTAACTAAAATATTTAGGGTCTTGCCATGTTGGCCGAGGTAATTGCGGAGGCCGATAGCGTCGGTGATGGTAATAGCCATAAAGACGAAGGCGACGGCGAATTCCGGGGAAGCGATGCCTCTCTTTAAGGCGAGAATGGTGACGAGAGCCACGACTACGGCAGTATGTCCGGACGGCATATCTGAATACGCAAAGATATCATGCCAGGTCAGCTTGCGCTTAAAGGACTTGAGTAAAATTTTAGTGCCCTGAGCTAGCGCGAAAGCGATAATCGGACAGACGATGAAGATGTACATATTTTATATTTTAAACGTCGATGTTCTCGACTTTTTTCGCATGAGTCTGAATGAAGTTTTTGCGGGGAGCGACGTTATCGCCCATCAACATGTCAAACATCTGATCAGCTTTGGCGGCATCCTCAACGGTTACTTGCTTCACGATGCGGCGAGCTGGATCCATGGTTGTTTCCCAAAGCTGCTCTGGGTTCATTTCACCTAAACCTTTATAGCGCTGGATATGGATCTTGCTAGATTTTTTAACAGCCTCTGCTTCGGCGCCCTTCTTTTTCTGTTCATCGGTTTCTTCAAGTACTACTTCGGTATTTTCGCCTTCGTCAGTCTCTTCGCTGACCTCAGCTTCCTGCAGATTGCCACCCATTTGGATAATAATCTTTTCTTTTTCCTCATCGCTATAAGCATACTGCACTTGAGCACCTTTCTTTAATTGATATAAAGGTGGCTGAGCGATATAGACGTGGCCGCCGGTGACCAGCGGGCTGAAGTGGCGGAAGAAGAGAGTTAGTAATAGAGTGCGGATATGAGCACCGTCAACGTCGGCATCGGTCATGATGATAACACGGTGGTAGCGGAGCTTATCTAAATCTAGCTGCTCGTCAATATTGGTGCCGAGAGCGATAACAAGATTCTTGATTTCGTTATTAGCCAACATCTTGTCCAGTCGGGCACGTTCCACGTTTAAAATCTTACCGCGTAAAGGCAGGATGGCTTGGAATTTACGGTTACGTCCTTGTTTGGCACTGCCTCCGGCGGAATCTCCCTCAACGATATACAATTCGCATTCTTCAGGATGCCGACTGGAACAATCAGCTAGTTTGCCAGGCAGAGTCATGCCCTCGAGCGCACCTTTACGCAAAATTGTAGCGCGGGCAGTCCGAGCGGCCATGCGGGCCTGGGAAGACAAAATACATTTACCGATAATAGCCTCACCTTCTTTCGGATGTTCCTCTAAGAAAATATTAAAAGCTTCGCCGAAAATAGATTCAACATAGCCTTTCATTTCGGCATTGCCGAGCTTGCCTTTGGTCTGGCCTTCAAATTGCGGATCTTGCAGCTTGACGCTGATGATTGCCGTTAAGCCTTCGCGGACATCTTCGCCGGTCAAGTTCTCCTGTTTTTCTTTTAAGATGTTCTTATTACGGGCGTAATTATTTAAGGTCCTGGTCAGAGCGGTCCGGAAACCGACGGCATGAGTACCGCCTTCCGGGTTATGGATATTGTTAGCGAAAGTCAGAACGTTCTCGTTATACTCATCATTGTATTGCAAAGAGACTTCAACACGACAATCATTTACTTCTTTATCAATATAGAAAATTGTATCGTTCTTGACGGTTTTATTGCGGTGTAGGGATTTAACGTAAGACTTAATGCCTCCTTCAAAATGGAATTTATATTTTTTCTCGCGATGACCTTCGCGCTTATCTAGCACGTTTAAGGTTATGCCTTTAGTAAGATAAGCCTGTTGGCGTAAGCGGTCCAAAATTTTGTCCCAATTATAATCAAGCTCGGTGAAGATGGTCGCGTCTGGCTTGAAGGTGATGGTAGTACCGTTTGTCTTAGCCGGTCCGACTATTTTAGCCGCTTTTTGCGGGACACCGATCTTGTATTCCTGCTGCCAAGTTTTGCCGTCACGGCGAACTTCCGCTAACAGGAACTCACTTAAAGCATTAACGACTGATACGCCAACACCGTGCAAGCCGCCGGAGACTTTATAACCGCCGCCGCCGAATTTACCACCGGCATGAAGTTTTGTTAAAACTGTTTCTAGGGCAGAGACACCAGTGACCTTATGTTTCTCAACGGGAATACCACGGCCGTTATCTGAGACCTCAACCATGCGGTCGGGAAGTAAGGTGACAGTTACCTCGTTAGCATAACCGGCCATAGCTTCATCAATACAATTATCGACGACTTCCCAAATCAAATGATGCAAGCCGGCAGCGGAAGTTGAGCCGATGTACATGCCCGGACGTTTGCGCACCGGGTCCAAACCTTCTAAGACGGTGATCTGATCGGCACCGTAAGCTTCTGTTTTCTGTTGATCTTTAGGCATAAATATGAGAGTGTTTATTTCATTATCTGGCATTATTTTAGCAAAAATAAATGGCTTTGGCAAGGGAAACCGGGGTCGCTTTTTTTTAGCCGGTAATCGTGTTATGATGGTATATATCAGTCAATAATCTATAAAATATGTCAAAAATCCTTGTCACCGGCGGCGCCGGTTTTATCGGCTCAACTTTGGTAGATAGGTTAGTTTCTGAGGGCCATGAAGTGGTTGTTATAGACAATCTTTCGTCCGGACGTCGGGATTATGTGAATCCAGTGGCTAAGTTTTATGAGATTGACATTGCCTCTCCGGGAATTTTTGATATCTTTAATGAAGAGGGCTTTGACCTAGTTTATCATCTGGCCGCTCAGATTGATGTCCGCATCTCTATGAATAATCCGAAACATGATAATTCTATTAATGTTTTAGGTGGCTTAAATATTTTAGAGAATGCCCGCCTCACCGGCGTCAAGAAATTCATCTTCTCCTCCACTGGCGGCGCTATCTATGGTGATGCCACGGAAATCCCGACGAGCGAGGCTTATCCGACCTATCCCTTGTCCTTTTATGGTATTCATAAGCTGACTTTTGAAAAATACCTTCATAGCTATGCTCAGGTCTATGGTCAAGACTTTACTGTCTTGCGTTTTGCCAACGTCTTCGGTCCGCGTCAATTCAAGGGCGGAGAAGCAGGCGTGATCGCGATATTTATTGATAATGCGGTTAAGGGCGTGGAGAGTCTGCAGAATGGTGACGGTTTACAGACCCGCGATTTTGTTTATGTGGACGATGTGGTGGCCGCTTTGTCGCGCGCCAAGGAAGTAAAATACCAGGGAGAAATTAATATCGGCTCGGGAATTGAGACAACCTTGCTTGACATCCGCCGCGATATCGGGAAAGCTTTGGGAGAGGAAATGAAAGTTAAGGAAATGCCGGCTAAACCCGGCGAGCAGCGCCGCAGCTGCCTTAGTCCGAAAAAAGCCAAGGAAGTTCTCGGCTGGGAGCCACAGGTATTCTTAGAGGAAGGTATTAAGCGTACCATCGCTTGGGCGCAGTCAAATAATAGATAAGTTAAACTTAAGTATATGAAAACGATCATCGCTAATTGGAAAATGCAATTATCACTCAAGGATAGCCTGGAGCTGGCCAAGCAGAGCGCTAAGAAAATCAAAGCTGGGAAGAATAATGTCGTTCTTTGTCCGGATTTCTTGTCCTTGCCTTTTGTCGGTCCGATTCTTAAGGGCACGAATATTTCCCTCGGTGCGCAAGATAGCGCAACAGCTGATAGAGGTGCTTTGACCGGTGAAGTTTCTCCCTTGAACCTCAAGGCCCTAGGCGTTAAATATGTGATTTTAGGCCATAGCGAGAGACGGGAACATCTCCATGAGAATTCTGCTCTTATTAATTTGAAAATCAAGGCCGCGCTGGCTAACGGTTTAGTTCCAGTCCTTTGTATTGGAGAAAAGATGACGGTCCGCCAGGCTGGTGAGACTGGAGAACTCCTCAGTCAAGAATTGACAATTGCACTTAAGGGAATAAAAATAAAGAAAGCCTCTGACCTGATTGTTGCCTATGAACCGATTTGGGCGATTAGTACGAATAAGAAGGCCCGTCCCCTGGGAGCTGTGGAAGCGGACGCTATTCACGGTTTTATTAAAGCCAAGGCGAAGAAAATCTTGAAGCAGTCGGTTGCCGTTCTGTATGGTGGCAGCACAAATAGTGTTAACGCTTCTGAATTCCTGGCGCAGGAGAATGTGGACGGCCTTTTGATTGGCAACGCTTCCTTAACCATTAAAGATTTTAGTTCCATATGTTCACTGTAATATCCCTGATAGTTATTGGCTTAGCAGTCGTCGTGATTGCTACTATTTTTGTGAAAAAGTTTCCGGCTTTGGCTATTTTAGACGCGGCTAATATTCCCGGTGAGAAGGAAGCAAAGTTCAAGGAACAGATAATTAAGGCGCGCGTCGAGCGTGATATGGCTCGCTGGAGCGGTTTTTTCGGGCGGATTTGGCTTTGGCTGAGTTCAAGCCTGCACTCATCTCTTAAGTCGCAGCAGGAGAGCTTAAAAAAAATTAAGACTAATTACCAGGCGAGCATCAAGATGCCTTGGCTAGAGAAGCAGAAGAAGATTAAGGAATTATTAGTTATAGCGGAAGACTCTTTAAAGAAAGAAGATATTAAGGCAGCTGAAGCTAAACTGCTCGAGGTTATCGGCCTTGATCAGAAGAATCTGGGCGCTTTTTTTCAGCTCGGTGAGCTCTATGAGGCGCAGAAGAAATGGTCTGAGGCGAGTGAGACTTTAAACTATGCCTTGCGCTTGGCTAAGCAGCGCCATCCTGATAAGGATGAGTCCGGGGAAGTCTCTTTGCAGAAGATTTATTTCTCTTTAGCTGAGGTTGAAAAAGCAGCTGGGAATATTGAGGCGGCTCTTGAGAACATTAGGGAAGCGCTGGAAATCGAGCCAAATAATCCGCGCTATCTTGATTTAATTTTGGATTTAAGTATAATTAGGAAAGATAAAGAATTGGCTCTGGAATGCTGGCAGAGGCTGGCGTCCGCCAATCCTGATAATAATAAGTTGGGAGAGTTGAAGGAGGTTATTGAGAGAATGGAAGAATAGGGCATAGCGCCGTTGTAGCTCAGCTGGTAGAGCATCTCCATGGTAAG
>VFKX01000055.1 GCA_009885285.1 Candidatus Falkowiibacteriota bacterium | reverse complement strand
TTTGTTAGATGACGAGGATTTTAAAAACGAAATGGAAAAAGTAAAACAGAATATTTCAGAAACTCAGGCTACCGCTTGCGATCAGCCGTCTTATAATCGGAACATCTTTAAAGAAGTAGACAAAGTTTTTAAAGTCTTATCTTCTCTTGCTCCGGCTTACAAAAAAGCTAGTTATGAAGATAAACTAAAATATCAGAGTTTGATTTTTCCAGAAAAACCCATTTTTGATTTTTCAGGAAATCGAACACCTAAAATTTCACTAATTTTACAAAACAAAAGAGAACTAGCCAGTGCTAGTTCCCCAATAGTAGTCCCTAGGAGAATCGAACTCCTGTTAACAGGATGAAAACCTGACGTCCTAACCACTAGACGAAGGGACCATAAGCGCAAGACTATTTTATATATTTATTTAAATGTTGTCAATCAAGTGTTTACATCTTTAATAAGATAGGCTAAAATTCAAATATTCAAAACATTGAATCCTGTAAGGCTTGGTGGCGAAGTGGTCTAACGCTGCAGTTTGCAAAACTGCCATTCGTGGGTTCGACTCCCACCCAAGCCTCAGCTTAATAGCATCTTTCGGGATGCTATTTTTCTTTTATAGAGTTAACGGGAATATGCCTGTGGATAACCTGTTATTCTAAAAACATTTATGCAATTTACGTCTAAGCTATTCTAGACTTAAGTTTAAAAACAAATAATAATTTGTTTAATATTAAGTAAATATGTATTTTTATTTAATATCAGGGCGCGACGTTTGACCGACATAAAAATTAATGCTATACTTAGTATATAAGTTCTTTAACTAGCTTCATTTCAAAAGACAACGCTAACGTGTCTAAGAAAAAAAATCCGAGCAAATAAAACGTGCTAATCAAAAAAATATAATTTGATAAAAATAAAAATAAATTTTTACTAAATTACATTAAATTAGCAAAAATAATTAAAAAAACAAAAATCATTTGCTAGGAGCTGGTAGAACAAGCTCTAAGTTAGCAGAGTACAAAATCCTCCAAAAAAAATCTAAAAAAGATTAAAACAAGAGGATTGAGACTCATCCATGGCATAGTATTTATATTACATATATTTTATATAAAGAGCTGCCCGTGATGGGTCTCTTTTTTTTGTCAAAATCGTCAGTTATAAAGATTATACGTATAAAATACCGCCAAATTTGGCAAAATCGGAATTTATAGCTATACTCGGGAATATAAATATACATATATGTCATTATCTATCGGAATCGTGGGTTTGCCGAACGTCGGCAAGTCTACATTATTCAATATCTTAACTAAAAAATGTGTTGATGCGGCTAATTACCCCTTCTGCACTATCGAGCCGAACGTCGGAATCGTCAAAGTTCCGGATTTTCGTCTGGATAAGCTCGCTGCCATCTCCAAGCCAGCCAAAGTAATCGCCACATCTATTGAATTCGTCGATATCGCGGGGTTGGTTGCCGGAGCCTCAAAAGGCGAAGGTTTAGGCAATAAATTTTTGGCCCACATTCGCGAATGCGACGCTATCTGCGAAGTTGTCCGCGACTTTAAGGATGCCAATGTTATCCATGTCGGCGGCAAAGTTGATCCGGTCGACGATAAAGAAACGATTAATATGGAACTTATCTTGGCTGACCTAGCTACCGTGGAAAAGCGCTTAGAAAAGACCAGGCGGGATGCCAAAAGTGGCGACAAAGACATTATTGCCGGCAATAAAATACTGGAAAGAATCTTAGAACACTTAGCGGCCGGCAAAGCAGCTCGTGAATTGGTCTTTGACGAGGAAGAGATTATTTTTGTCAAAACTCTGAGCTTACTGACCATCAAACCGATTATTTACCTTTTAAATATCGATGAAGGCCATAGCGGCGATGTCCTGCCCGGCACTAAGGAGCCCGTCATTAAGGTTAATGTTAAATTAGAAGAGGAAATTGCTAATCTCCCCGAGGAAGATCAAGCCGAATATATCAAAGAGCTGGGCCTAGAACAAAGCGGCTTAGATAAGCTAATCCAGAGCGCCTATAAGACCCTAGGATTGGAAACATTCTTCACTACTGGAGCTGATGAAACCCGCGCCTGGACCATTCTTAAGGGCACTAAGGCTCCTCAAGCGGCCGGCGTTATTCATACCGATTTTATTAAGGGATTTGTCCGAGCTGAAGTCATTAACTGGGAAAAGTTCGTGGAATGCGGCAGCGAAGCTAAAGCCAAAGAATTAGGCTTAATCAGAACAGAAGGTAAGGACTATGTCTTTCAGGATGGCGATGTCACTAATTTCTTGATTAATAGATAATTTCCGCTAAAAAATACTCATTAAAATATGCTAGAAATAGCATATTTTTTGTTTCAGAAGCTCAGATTATTGACAGAAGTATAAAAAAGTGATAACAATTAGATATTATTACATGAATCGCACATTAACAAATACATATAAACATGAAAAGTGAAGAAATTAACGTAATAAAAGAAGCGGGTGAAATAAAAAATAATAAATCTGGCAACCAATTACTGGAGGCTTGCATGGAAGATAATAATGGCTGGGCAGGAAGAAGAATGGCGCTTGCAACTCCAGAAAATGCAAATAGCGGCACAAGAATGGCGCGTGGATATTTATCAGACTGTTTTCTAATTATGAAATTGTGGTTTAAGGATAAGTTCACTAAACATGGATATATTCTTGATTATTCCACAAAAACAATTTATTACGACAATTCAGAAGCATTGCAGTATTTGCAAAACGAAGTGCTTCCCGCCAAAGGACTAGAAAATTTCTTTGTTCATATAGTTAAATTGAGTTTTAGGTAAATTTTTAGTTTCAAAAACGAATACAAGGAGGCAAACATAGCTTCCTTTTTTATTACTCAAATATTTATATCTAAAAACAGGCCGTTAAGCCTGTTTTTAATTGTATTTATATATAATTATATTTTCTCCAGAACCACCACTTCTCGATAAACCTTCTGGCCGGGACGGCCATATAAAATAGTATCGCGGTTTTCCTTCTTGATAAATTGGCTGGTTCTTAGTGATTCCGGCAACTTATTCACCATCTTGAACCCGGAGTAATCAGGCGTCATCGGGCGCTGGCCATAGAACATCGGCCAAATCATCACCACTCGACCGCCCGGCACTAATACTTTATGGAATTCCTTAATAGATTTTGAATACAATTCTTCCAGATTTGAGATAACGGTCTTAAAATTAATCATGCCTCGTTGCGGCCCTAAGAATGGCTCAGTCACAATTGCCTCGACGGAATCGCCCTTAATAAATTTCGATAAATCGGTAGCACTTTTGACGAATAATTTCATCTTTACATCCTCAATCTTATACAGTTCTTTTGTCCAACTAACATTTGTCCTGGTGTCATCCACTGCCTTAAGTGATATGTCGGAACCGAAAAGATGCTTATATCCCATGATAATAGCCTCACTCAGCACTGTGCCTGACCCGCAGAACGGGTCAATGAGAACAGCGTTATGATCCGTGACTTGAGCCAAGTTAATCATAATTTGCGCCAACTTTGGCGGCAACATGCCAGACTGATCGTCGCGAGCCGGCCGACCGAAATCCCTTAAGGATAAATCTTTAAAGGGCTGAACAGCCAGAGTAGAACCCACCAGAACGTTATCACCTTCCCCGGCCAAAATTATCTCCACGCCGTTCTTTAAGAGCTTATTCTGAGTAATGACGACACTAGACAGGGTTTTCTCACGGCTGATAACGAAACGAGAGCTAATATTTTCTTCAGTGAATTGCTTTTTAAGTTTCAGACCCAAGTCTTTCTTGTTAAAAGCCCGTTTGCCATAGTCTGAAAAACCGAAGTTAAACTTGCTGCCGCTACCGGATAATTGGCGTCCGACTGCAATCTGCTTAATCGCCTTGGAAAGCCGAACCTCATCCCCGGACTTCATTTCTGCCTCAATCCGGCCAATCTTAATGATACCGCCTAAGCGTTTGATTAAAGATTCAGCCATTATCTCCCGAGGCGACTCCACCACTAAAAAATCCGCCGCTATTAGGCGAGGATTAGAGAAATCAACGACCGCCGCTAATTCAGCGATTGAAAGAGCAGTATTTGTCCCGAGAACGAAGAAGTATTTCATATAATATTAGAATATAATAGATTTGCGATTCTGTATAGGCACTCTTGCAATTATCAAGCCTTTATGATAGATTAAGGCTATAAGTTAATATTTACTAATATCTTTCCCATATCGCGGCCTTTGTGTCGAGATAATTCCGCTAATAATAGACGGAATTAAAGGTATTCATCTAACCCAAGTTATGATTGAATACTTGGGATTTTGTTTAATTAAGGGTATAAAGGAATTATTTAGATTAAATTTAGATATTTCTCAGTACCGGAAGACTATAATAACTATGTCAAAGACCAAAACAACTGGGGTAACCCACTACGAAATCTTGTTCATCATCCCGAACAAGTTCACAGAAGACGAAGCCAAGACTGTCAGCGCTGGCGTCGAAAAAGTGATTGAAGCTAATGAAGGCAAGGTCACTTTGCGTGAATTCTGGGGCAAGAAGCGCTTAGCCTATGATATCAAGCACAATGCTTTCGGATATTACAGTTTATTTGAATTTGACCTAGAAGGGAAAAATCTGGCCAAAATCGATACCGCCCTCCGCTTATCTGTGGATGTTTTACGCCATCAGATTGTCGTTAAAACTCCTAAATCAGCCGAGGCTATCGCTAAAGAAGCGAAAATCCGCGTCAAAATCGATTCTAAGAAAGCCGGTGAAGCTAAGAAGTTAGAAGAAAAGATCAAATCAGCCGCTCCAACTTCAACCGCTTCTAAGGCCATTGAAAAAGATGACAAGAGAGCGGATTTGAAAGATTTGGACGAAAAATTAGAAGGCATCCTCAGTGCCAAAGATTTAATTTAATAAATTTAGTCCTTTTCCGAGGACTAGTCCAAACATATGAACTTAAACAAAGCCATGATTATCGGCAACCTGACTAGAGAACCGGAATTACGTAATACTCCGTCAGGCCAAAGCGTTGCTTCATTTTCTATCGCTACTAACCTCACTTGGACTGACCAAGGCGGTCAACAGCAGAAGAAAACTGAGTTCCACAACATCATTGCTTGGCGCAAGCTCGCAGAAATCTGCTCTAAATATCTCCATAAAGGCTCCAAGGTCTATATCGAAGGAAGATTGCAGACCACCGACTGGACCGGCCAGGATGGCGTCAAGCGCTACCGCACCGAGATAGTCGCCGAGAATATGATTATGCTCGACACTAAAGGCGGCGCTCCTGAAGGAAACTTCAGCGCTCCGAGAAGCCAAGGCAATTCCGGCGAACAAATCATCGAGATCCCAGAAGAGCCTATGGATGACGAGGAAATCCGCGTCGAGAACATTCCCTTCTAAATAAATTATTAAAACTATGAACAATAAAAAAATCAAAGAATGTTATTTCTGCGTAAATAACTTGGAAGTTGACTACAAAGATACCCGCACCCTACGCCGTTTCGTGAATTTCTACATGAAAATCTTGCCTGGGGCCAGAACTGGAGTTTGCGCTTGGCACCAAAGAAAATTATCTGATGCCATCAAGCGTTCCCGCATCATGGCTCTTCTGTCCGCCACCCATAAATAATTAAGCACGAGAACACATATGTTGAACTTTAACGAAATCAAGAACGGCCGGGTCATTAAAGTAAATAATGAACCTTTCATTATCATAAAAACTGACCATCACAAGATGGGCCGCGGTGGAGCAGTCCTAAAGGTTAAATGCCGCAACCTGATCAATGGCAATATTCTGGAAAGAACTTACCAGGGAGCAGAAAAAGAAGAAGAGGCGGAAACAGAAACCAAGAAAGCCAACTTCATGTATAAGGATAAAGACGAAGCTTACTTCATGGATAATGCCAGTTTCGAGCAATTCAATTTGCCATTAGAAGAAATCGGTGAATCTGTTAAGTTCTTAAAAGACGGCGTCGATGTCGATGTATTATACTTCGAGAGCCGCCCCGTTTCTATCAGCTTGCCGATCAAGATGGACTTCAAGGTAGTCAGCGCCCCGCCGAGCGTTAAAGGCAATTCTGCCGGTAACGTCAATAAACAGGTGGAAATAGAGACTGGAGCTTTGATTAACGTGCCTTTGTTCATAGATGAAGGAGATGTTATTAAGATTAATACTGATACCGGCGAATACGTCGAACGAGCCTAGTATATTAAGGAACTGCTCCCGGGAGGGAGCAGTTTTTTAGCTCCGAATTCTTTGTCTGTTTACCAGTCCAATGATATAATATTTAGATAAATATCACTTGAAGTTATGATAGCGGCTATCATCTTGGCGACAATATTATTTATAGGTCTTGCCTGGACCAGTCTTGACTGGGCGGTCTTATTGATAATTGCCGCTCTGCCGACCTACTTAATCAGGTTTACTGTCGCCGGGCTTCCTCTTACTTTTTTAGAAGTAATGGTCTTATCGGCCTTTGCTATCTGGTTCGTTAAGCATTTCTTACCAGGATTTAAAAAGCTCATGAGAGATAAAAGCGCGCGGCTGAACTACCCATACTCCATTGAGTTAATTCTAATGCTTGTTATTTCCTTAGTTGCTGTCGGTATGGCCGGCTGGAGTAATGATGCCTTGGGAATTTGGAAGGCCTATTTCTTTGAGCCAGCTTTATTATTCATTCTTTTATTCAACGTTTTCAAGAAAAGGAGTGACTGGCTTAAGGCTCTTACCGCTTTAGCAATTTCAGCGGCTGCTGTTTCATTATTTGCTATCTTACAACAAATCACCGGCCTCTATATTAGTAACCCCTTCTGGGCGGCAGCTGACACTAGAAGAGTCGTATCCTTCTTTGGCTACCCTAATGCTGTCGGCCTATATCTAGCCCCTTTGGTCATGATCATGAGCGGCTGGCTAGCCTCATTAAATTGGGAAGATGGGGTACTATTTCATGACAAGCTCAAAAAAATTCTCCTCTCCGGAATTATCATCATCTCCATCTTAGCTATCTACTTTGCTAAGTCAGAAGGAGCCTTAATCGGGCTTGCAGCCGGATTCTTCATACTTGGCATCTTGTCTGGCCGCAAAACTAAGATTATTTCCTTATCAATTCTCGTGATTATCTGTTCGGGAATTGCCTTTTACCAACCTGCTCGAGAGCAAATTATTCAAAAAGCAACTTTAAGCGATTTATCAGGCAGTATCCGTAAGCAGCAGTGGAAAGAGACTTTTATGGCCTTAAAAGGACCAAGAATGTTCACTGGCTTTGGCCTGAACGGCTATCAAACAGCCGTTAAACAGTACCACCAGGAGGGCCTCTTCTATAATAGCGATAACTTGCCAGACTTTGATACCCAGCTTCGTGCCAGCGCCGTCCTGCGGACTAAGTATTGGCAACCAGTAGAAATATACCTTTACCCTCACAATATTTTCCTTAACTTTTGGACAGAACTCGGACTGCTAGGCGCCCTGCTCTTTTCCTGGATAGTCGGCAAGCATCTATTTATAACTTTTTTACTCAGTAAAAGATTACGGGCGATTAAGAATAATGACAGATATATCGTTCTCGGATTACTGGCAGCCATGGTGGCAATCCTGATTCACGGACTAGTTGATGTTCCCTATTTTAAAAATGACTTGGCCATGATGTTCTGGTTAATCATCGCGCTCAACGCCGCTCTAAAAATTAATTATCAGACCAATAAAAAATAATATGAAAATGATCTTACAAAAAGCCATCGCCCTCAGCGGATATTGTTCCCGCCGCAAAGCCGACGAGCTGATTAGAGCTGGCGTAGTTCGCGTTAACAGCGAAATCTCCACTATCGGCGACCAGGCTGACCCTGAAAAAGATAATATTACCATTAAAGGAAAAGCTTTAGCCGGTCCGGAGAAGAAAATCTATATTAAGCTGAATAAGCCCCTGGACTATACCTGCACCAACATGAAATTCAAGAATGAGAAAAATATCTTTGACCTCATTGATATCCCGGAGCGTCTTTTTACCGTCGGCCGACTGGACAAGGACAGTCACGGATTAGTGCTTTTAACTAATGACGGCGACTTAGCTCAGCGCCTTGCACACCCCAGGTTCCAACATGAGAAGATGTATGAGGTCAAGGTCAGAGAGGAAGTGAAAAGCCCGCAAGCGGTCATGAATAAGCTCATGAAAGGCATGGATATCGGCGAAGGCGATGGCACCGCCCATATTAAGAGTGTTAAATATTTACAAGATCGTGTTTTTATAATAACCTTAACGGAAGGAAAGAAAAGACAGATTAGACGAATGTTTGACTGGATCGGATTAAAGGTCGTTGACCTGCAAAGAATCGGCCTGGCCGGACTGGGTATCGGCATCTTAAAGGAAGGAATCTGGCAATATCTGAGCAAAGAAGAGATTGAGAAGCTAAAGAATCTAACGAAAGATGACGAACCTCGGCGCCGCAAATAAGCGCCGCTAAGGAGACGTGGCAGAGCTGGTTGAATGCGCCGCACTCGAAATGCGGTATACCCGAAAGGGTATCAGGGGTTCGAATCCTCTCGTCTCCGCAAAGGTGTTAATAAATAGTAATAACATCGACAATAGAAATACAATTTAGGAATCGAAAGGATTCGAACTAGGCAGTAGCGAATGCAATGAGCGCCGATGAATGCGACTATATGGAGCATTCAGCGCTGCCTCAGGACAAGCAATTCGCTGTAAGCGAAGAGCGCGATAATCCTCTCGTCTCCGCAAAGAAGATATAAATATTCATCACAAATTCTTCGCGAAAAAGATGATAATTATATATTTTCATCCGTATTTGTCTCCATCGTTCAACGGATAGGACGTAAGCTTCCGGAGCTTAAAATGAGGGTTCGATTCCCCCTGGGGACACATAAAAAAATAATCCGCTTTTTGGCGGATTATTTTAATTTTGGCGGAATGGACGGGGGTCACCACCCGGGTTCGGCTGCGCAAGCGCATCGCCTCACCTTTCTCCCGCCGTCCATATTCAATACACAAAAAAATATCCTGCCGCAGGGCAGGATATTCTTTTTTAGCGGAATGGACGGGGGTCGAACCCGCGACCTTCTGCGTGACAGGCAGACGCTCTAACCAACTGAGCTACCACTCCAAGGTCATAAAAATGG
>VFKX01000005.1 GCA_009885285.1 Candidatus Falkowiibacteriota bacterium | reverse complement strand
GACCACACGCAAGAAGAAAATCTTTTATTTTTCTTTCAAAAAGACAAAATATATTTAATGGATAATCACCGCCTATCCTTTTGGTGTTTTTTAGATGGTATAAAAAATAAAGATTTTGGCAAATATACCTATGTCCACATAGATGATCATTTTGATGCAGGCACCGCTTATTGTGAGGAATTAGCAACCAAAATAAAAAATAATGGATTAAACTTTTACAAGAATTTAGAACAATTTAGAAATGATACTGTCGCAATTAAAAATAAAGATGATTTTAAAACATTCCTTTGGGGAAATTATTTAATACCCGCGATTTTCTATAATTTTTTTGATAATAAAAAATTGTATTTTTTTGTAAAACAGGAAACGAGCACTTATTACAAAGGAGGACTAAATGACGACTGCTTTTTCAATGGAAATATACCAAAAATTAAACATTATCAAAGAAAAAGAGTAACTGATTTAGAAAAGATATTAGAAACTGAAAATAATATTGTGTTAAATATTGATTTTGATTATTTTTCTGATTTTATTGATAAACCACAAATTATTCATCAATATTTCTCTGCTATCAAAAGCAGAGCCGATAAAATAAAATTTATTCTTATCTCATTAACAACATCTTCAAGCGATTGGAAGGAACAGGAAGATATTTTAAAAATATTTTCTAACATTTTTGGCTTAAAGTTAAAGGTTCCTCTAGAAATCAGTGCTTAAAATTTCCGCCCACCTCTCAATTTCCCCAACAATCTCATTAAAATTTTGAGAAATATCAGACTTTAAGACTACAAGTAAAAAAGAACGATCATTAACTGCTCGTTCTTTTATTTTTTTATTAGGACAGGAAACCCCGCATGAAAAGAGCCATCGAAGCGCTGGCTCTTTGAGTGCGGGGAGGAGGTTATTATTTAATTAATCTTGGCCTAATAATATCATCTAAAAACTTTTTAGAAGATTCAATGTCTTCCTTGAGTGGTTTCGAGATATTCCAGAGTATTTCAAATTGTGTTTTTAAAAGTTGTCTTAGCTCTTTACTCTCAACAATAAAACCAAAATTCTCTTTTTTAGAAGACATAAATATTACTTTGTTCCCATAAGCCCAGTAGCCCATAGAAAAATCAACACCCTCGGGGGCAATTCTTACTTCTCGTTTTACTTCCTTGCCAGGGGCAAGAAAAACATCTTTAGTAATGTCCCCAGTTTTATCTATTGGCCAAATAACTCGAATGTAGATATTATTGCGGACCCTTTTTTTGTTAAATTCATGTAAAAACTCTTCTCCGACAACCTTTATTATATCTTTAATCGGCCAACAAAGTTCGGTTTGTAAATTATCATGCAACAGTACATTTTTTAACATTGTCTTCATTTCTTCCGCTCCCTCAAAATAATTGAACTTGGGACTCATAAAATCAGTCTTCTGTGATGCTTTTAATTTTTCCAAAACATTATCAAAATTATTTCTAGTATTTTCCAAGGAGTTTATTTTCTCATTAATAATAGTTTTGATATTTTCCGGATTTACAGCTTGCCATAGTTTAATATTTTCTTTTTCGCTTTGAAGAATTAATCCGCCATGTGCCAAATCGTTTAACAATCCGTACAAGGTTGTTCTTGGTATATTTAAACGTTTCGCTAAGTTCCCGGCCGATATAACCCCACTCTCGAGAAGCGTTAAATAAACATCAGAGTGTTCTTTTTTAAAGCCAAACTTTTCAAAAATCTCATCAAGCATAAGGTTAAATTATTAGTCATTTGTCGTAGTTAGTCGACACTATTTACTATAACACATAATTGATTTATTATCAAGTTATTAATAAATAAGTTCATTCACAAATTAATAACTGTCCTAGAATATGGACACAAAAATTCAAAAAAATGGAACATGTGGAATCAATTATAATTTTTGCTGTAATAGGGTTAATCCTTGCCATTATATCTTTTATCGGAGTTATGCGACTAGGTGTCGCTAGAATCTTAAATGGTTTTAAGAGCTTTACTTCGGCAACGTTTTATCTGCTATGTGTTTGCGCAACTGTTATTCTAGGAATTGGATTATCGCTAATAAAAATGCCAGCAAGTGTTAGTGCGCTCCTAATTACAATGACCCTTGTTGTTCTTTGGCTTAATATAAGCAGCGATGAAAATAAACAGAATGAAGATTAAGATGTGGATATAAATAAGGCCCCCTACTTAATAAGACGTACGTTAAAACTAGAATCTAGTATTCCAGAGAACCAAAAGTGTAGTTGGAATAATACCTCGGTTGTTTTAGCGGGAATAAAAGTTCTAGGATTATTTCTATTAATAGCTTTTCCTTTTTTAGAAAATGATTACTTTCACTCCACTTTAAAAAGTTGGCCAAGATTACCATTCACTTATTTCTTTTGTTTTCTTGCCGCACTAACAATCCTGGGATATTCATTTAAAGTATGACACCTTATCTGGTTCTGTCTCACGGGTTGGATATTTGTTTCTAAGAATAACTAACATCTCATTTAAACCACTTAACCCTCATCTAAAAAAGATGAGGGTTCTTTTTTAATTATTTTTTATTTAGCCTAAAACTTCCGCCCACTTCTCAATTTCCCCAATAATCCCATCAAAATTTTGATAAATTTCAGACCTGAAGACTACACTTAAAACTCTGGTAATGGCCGGAGTTTTTGTTTTTCGGCAATATTTATGATAACTTGTAATTATGAATAATCTTGCTGGCGGTCAACGCTTTCATCTCGGTGCCGCGTTTATTGACCTTGATAAACTCAATGATATTGATATATCTCCGATTGCCCGGCCGATGATTGAATTACTAGTTAAACAACAAAACTTATCAGTATGATGATTATTGTAGATATGGTAATATGTACTTGAATTCAATAGTAATCTTATTAAACATATGAATCTAGAAAATCATTTGCAGAGTTTCTCTGCTGAAGCAGAGCAGGCCGCTGCCGAATTTAACACTAAGTCTTCCGAAAAATCACATGACTACGACAAGCATCTGGAAGAAATCAAGGCTGAGACAGCTCAGGAATTTTTAAAATCTCGCGATGCGAAAGAGTTGGATGCCATTAAAGAATCTATTAGGCAGGATATTGCGGCCGAAGGCGTAAATAATGAAGACGAGATCGAAAAGGAGCTAGAGGTTCGCCTGCAGAATCCGCAGCAGATTACCAATGCTCAGATCAAGCTCAAGGTGGCGGAAATCCGAGAGCATCAGCAAGTCGGCGGCCATCAATAAACCAGACACATATGCAAAAGCAAGTTGTAGGGCGTAAAACTATCGGTCTGGCTCTTGGCTCCGGTGCTTTTCGGGGATTTGCTCACATTGGTGTGATTAAGTCGCTTGTTAAGCATGGCATCCCCATTGATTATTTAAGTGGCGCTAGTATCGGCGCTTGGATAGCTGCCTATTATGCCGCCCATGCCGATGTTAAGAAGATGCAGGCAGAATTAGCCGAACGTCCTTTAGAGAATCTACCAATGTTTCTTGACTTCAGTTTGACCGGCGGATTTATCGGGGGTAGCAAGGTTAATGCGGTTTTGAAAAAAAGCCTGAATCATTATACTTTTGCGAGTTTGAAAATACCTTTGCGTATTGTTGCCACTGACCTAATCAGTGGTTTGCCTTACATCTTTGAGACGGGTGATGTCGCGCGTGCGGTTCAGGCGAGCGTGGCCGTTCCTTTGGTCTTTAAGCCTGTTTCTCATGCCGGCAAACTTTGTGTCGATGGCGGACTTAGTAATCCGGTTCCTTGTAATCTAGTGAAGAACATGGGGGCTGATATTGTTATTGGTGTAAATTTGTATCATCAGAATGAATTTGTAAATCGGAAATTTACCATGCCGAAAGTCATTTTACGCAGTACTCGGATTGTCTTACATAACTTGGCAAAGGCCGATATTCGGGGCGCGGATATTATTATTGAACCAGATACTTCTATGCTGGTCAAAGACCAGGGTTTGCAAAGCTATTTCAGTAAAGCTGTGACTGATGAGCTAATTCGGATAGGCGAAAAAGCGACAGATAAAGCAATTCCTAAAATAAAGAAACTTTTAGCCAGTTACATTCAATGAAATACCGGCTCTATACAACTTCATATAAAGCTTGGGATGCTATGTTTAAAGCCATGGCAGCCGCCAGTAAATCCATTTATATTGAGATGTATATTTTTTTGAATGATACTCGAGAGACTCATGATTTTCTGAAGCTGATTAAGGAAAAGGCTCGAGCGGGCATTGAAGTGGTGATAATTGCTGATTCATATGGCAGTAATTCTTTGAAGGCGGAAACAATTACCGAGTTGCGACAGGCGGGGGCCGAGTTCATTTTTTTCTCTCATTGGTTCAGGCACACGCATCGCAAGATAATTATCATTGATAATAAGACTGCTCTTATCGGGGGAGTTAATATTGAAGAGAAAACCAGAAATTGGCGGGATATGCAGGTTAAGCTTCAGGGATATATCGTCAAGCCTCTTTTAAAATCCTTTGCTTACGGCTATGAAATGGCCGGAGGTAAAAAAGAGTCAGTTCTAAAATATAGCCGCTTGCCACTTGTTAAGAAGATAAAATCCTGGATCGTTGATAATTTATCGGTGACCCGGGGCGGCTATCATTTGAGCGAGTATTATAAAAAGAAGATTATTGGAGCTAAGGAGTCTATTCGGATGGCGACCCCATATCTACTGCCGCCTCGCTGGATGCTAGCTTTACTCGACGATGCTTGTCGGCGCGGTGTAACCGTCGAAATTATTATTCCTGACGATACTGACGTAAAGCCTCTAAATAAAGTTAATTATCTTAACTCATGCCGGATGTCGGCCATGGGCGTGAAGTTTTACCTGATGCCGACCATGAATCATGCTAAAATCATGCTAATTGATGATAATGAGGGCGTTATCGGCTCGCAAAACATGGATATTTTGTCTTTTCGTTGGAATATTGAAGCCGGCATGTTTTTTCAGCAAAAGCAGTTAGTATCTGATTTGAAGAAAATTATCGAGAGCTGGAAAAAGGAAGCTATTCCTTTCGAAGCGGCCGGTAGGAATATAAAGTTTTCCGATAAGATATTGATCGCTATCTTAAAGATTTTTTACCCAATATTTTAAGGAGTTTAGGGTAAGTCTGGCCTACCGCGGCTAGGCTTGTTTTTTAAATGATTTTCCGCTACAATAAACCTATTATTTTTTAATATTCACCAATTACATGGCCGAGAATTTCATTAAGATCCGCGGGGCAAGGACTAATAATCTCAAGAATATTGATTTAGACATTCCTCGAGATAAGCTAGTGGTCATTACCGGCCTATCAGGATCAGGAAAATCATCTTTAGCGTTTGATACTATTTATGCCGAGGGGCAGCGCCGTTATGTCGAGTCCCTGTCTTCCTATGCCCGCCAATTTGTCGGTTTGATGGATAAGCCGGATGTTGATTCGGTTGAAGGCTTGTCGCCGGCTATTTCAATTGATCAGCGGACAGTGGGCCATAATCCGCGATCGACCGTCGGCACTATCACAGAAATCTATGATTATCTGCGTTTGTTGTATGCTCGAGCCGGACAGCCGTTTTGCCCGCATTGCCAAATTAAGCTGAAGAGAGCGTCTGAAGAAAAAAAGACGGCTAAGACGGTTCGCGGCCGCGAAATTAAATCAGTGCGCCTAGAAAGATATTTTTCTTGTCCTAATTGCGATTATCGCCGCGTTGAGCTAGAGCCACGCGATTTTTCTTTCAACTCTGGCCATGGAGCCTGCTTGGTTTGCGGCGGATTGGGAACAAAGTCAGAAATTGACCCAGAATTAGTGTTTAATAATAACCTTAGTATCCCGGAAGGAGCTATTAAGCCTTTATCTCATGCTAATCTAAGCGTGAGTGGCTTATTATTTGAATTGGAAAAGTTGGCAGAACGGCATGACTTCAGCTTGCGTCCCGCTATTAAGGATATAAATACTGTCCATAAAAATCTATTACTCAGAGGCGATAGCGAGTTTAAAGGTATTTTAGCTGCGCTTGAAGAAAAGTATCAGGAGACCAAGTCCGGATTTGTTAAGCAGGAGATTGAAAAGGTAATGCGGACTGCTTTGTGCCCGTCATGCCAGGGAGCTCGCTTGCGACCAGAATCCTTACTGGTAAAGATTGACGGTTTGTCCATCATTGAAGTGACTGATAAAAGTATTAAGTCCGCGGTAGAACTTCTATCTTCGTGGATAAAAAATTCGGCCGGTTTAAACGGCGGCGCCAAAATTGCCGAACCAATCATTAAGGAGATGGTGAAGAACCTGGAGTTTCTCGCTAACGTCGGCCTCGATTATCTCACTCTGAGTCGGGCAGCCGCCACTTTGAGCGGCGGAGAAGCCCAGCGTATCCGCTTAGCTTCGCAAGTCGGCTCAGCTCTCTGCGGTGTCTTATATGTTTTAGATGAGCCCTCTATTGGCCTACATCAACGTGATAATGATAAGTTAATATTGACCCTGAAAGAATTGCGAGATAACGGCAACACCGTGATTGTAGTTGAACATGACGCTTCGACAATGGTGGCGGCCGATTGGTTGATTGATATCGGTCCCGGAGCAGGTGATTTTGGTGGCAATGTCCTGTTTTCTGGTCTACCAGAAGATATTAAGGATTGTGCCCCATCTCTTACCGGTGCCTATCTGTCAGGAAAAAAAGAAATTAAAACGCCAAAAATATTTAGACCGGGTAACGGCAAGTCTATTAAGATATCGGGTGCCACTGAACATAACTTAAAGAATGTTGACGTCGATATTCCTCTGGGAAAACTAGTGGCTATTACCGGTGTTTCTGGTAGCGGCAAGTCAACTTTGATGAATGATATTTTAGCCAATGCCCTGACCAAAAAATTCTATCGTGCTAAGACTGAACCGGGTGTTCATAAAGATTTAACCGGGCTAGAGCATATTGATAAAGTGATTGACATTGATCAATCGCCGATTGGTCGGACGCCGCGGTCTAACCCCGCTACTTATACCGGTTTGTTTACCTATATCCGAGATTTATTTGCTGACTTGCCGGAAGCGCGCGTTAAGGGATTAAGTGCCGGACATTTTTCTTTTAATGTCCCTGGCGGAAGATGTGAGAATTGTGCTGGCGATGGTGTTATTAAAGTTGAGATGCAATTCTTATCCGATGTTTATCTGACTTGCGATGTCTGTGGCGGCAAGAAATTTCAGTCCAAAGTCTTAGAAGTTTTGTATAAAGGTAAAAATATTTATGAGGTCCTGGAGATGACCATTGAAGAAGCTAAAGAATTCTTTAAGGGGCACTCGGCGATCAGTCAAAAACTGAAGACTTTGGACGAAGTTGGTTTGGGCTATATCAAACTCGGTCAAAGTGCAACGACATTTTCAGGCGGTGAAGCGCAGCGCATCAAGCTGGCGACTGAATTATCTCGACGCGCGACTGGCAAGACTTTATACATTCTTGATGAACCAACCACTGGCCTGCATTTTGCTGATATTGATAGATTACTAAAAGTCTTAAACATGTTGGTTGATCAGGGTAATACTGTTTTGATTATTGAACATAATCTGGATGTTATTAAATCCGTAGATTGGATTATTGATATGGGGCCAGAAGGCGGAGATGCTGGTGGTTACTTGGTTGGCGCTGGTACGCCGATTGAAATTTCTCAGAACCCCAAAAGCCATACCGGTAAATATCTGAAAGCGATTATCTAGAAAAGTGAAATATAAAAGCCATCTTTACGGATGGCTTTTAAGTAGTTCGGTAATTATATTCCCAGTGATTTTATAATTTTAAGTATTTTTTTATGCGACTTCTGACTTGCCCCTAAATAATCTCTTTCGGCGTGATTCCATTCTCGACCGTTAAAGTCGGTGACCTTGCCACCAGCTTCTCTAATTAGAATCGTGCCAGCTGCTACATCCCAAGGCCAGGCCCCGGGAATAAGGATCGATGAGAGTCGGCCGGCAGCCACATAAGCTGTTTCAATGGCGGCACTGCCGATTTGTCGGCAATCAAGACTATGCTCTTTTTGGTAAGCGAAGTATTTAACCATTCTCTGAATATTTTTAATTTCCCGACCATGACAGAAGGCGTTTAAAGATTTGATCGGGTCATTATTGACCGTAATTTTCTTGTTATTCAGATACGCACCCTGACCGAGGACGGCGTGGTATAACTCTTTTTGCATGGGAGCATAAACAGCGCCCATTATCATTTTGCCTTTATACGCTAGTCCAATCGAAACCGACCAGAGCGGGTTATGCATGAAAAAATTCGTGGTCCCATCGAGCGGGTCGATAATCCAGAGATAGTCGCTTTTTTTGCCGCTGCGGCCTGATTCCTCGGACAGTATTTGATGATCAGGAAAGCTAGCTTTGATTTTGTCTAAGATTATCTTTTCACTTTTTAAATCCGCTCCGGTCACTAGGTCGCGAGCAGATTTAAGCTTAACGCTCTTCATATCCAGATCATTATAATCTTTAATGATGGCGAGTCCGGCTGCCTTAATCGTGCCGATCAAGACGCTTTTTAATTTTGAAAGATTGTCCATATTGTTAAGGACTTATTTTAAATCAGCAAGTATTTTTAAATCTAATTTTTTATATTGGCAATCAAGGACGGCGAAGGTGGCTTGATGGATAATGCCGGCGAGATTACCAGGATTAGCTATGGTCGTATCTCCGTCGCGCTCGAGCCAAGGTTTATGAGTATGTCCGTAAAAGATGAAGTCCGGAGCCGTTTGTGCCAGTTTAAAAACTTTCTTAATCTTTTCTGGCTGGTGGCAGAAGCCGATTCTTAGACCGCCGATTTCTCTTAAGCCTATCTCACCGCTATAAATGATATTAGTGAACGGTTCAAGTTCACGTTCACCATAAAGCTCGGCGTTACCGTCAATTAAATATATTTCTCCCGGAAAATTAGCAGATAAATAGGCAATTGTATCAATATTTGCCATATCGCCACAGGCGACTAGCTTCTCTATATCGTTTTTAAGACACCAACTCAAGCACTTCTCTAAATTAGCGACATTGTCGTGAATGTCGGAGATTATAGCAATCATCATAAGGGGAAGGATTATTTTTTACCCCTTAATTTGATTTCATAGGCCATCTGCTCAAGTTTACGCAAGTGGCCACGGGCTTGGTCATATTTGGTTCGAAGGTAGCCAGTCATATCAAAGTCAATCAGTTGCGCCATAATGTCCTCTGCACCTTGTTTGATTTTTGCCACAGCGGTGAATTTGCCGTTAGCGGCTTGGTTAGTTGCGTATCTGACTAATTCGCCAATTAAGTCACAAATTCCGCCGAGATAAGCCTCATAGTCAAGTTGCAAACCTGGAGTTGCTTCTATTTTTTTACCCTTAATGACCAAGAAAAAAGTCTTGCCTTCAAGATATTCTTCGGCCGCTGCTTTATAAGCCCCTTCCTTGTTCAATCGTTCTTGGCCGAAGCGTTTGGCGAGATTTTTTAGATTTTCTTCGTTGGCTGCAATTTTAGTCACGGCAGTTTTAAAATCTTGTCTTTGCAGGGCAAATATTGTTTTCTTAGCCTCAAACAAGATATTGTTGGAGGCGCTGATTATCTGGCGACGCTCTGATTCATTGGCTTGGTAGTCTTTTCTGAGTTCTTCTAAAAATTTAGGGCTGATCATAAGAATAATTACAAAATTAAATTACGCGGAAAACTTCTTCAAGGCTAGTGTCGCCATTTAAAGCTTTTAAGACGCCGTCTTGAATCATGGTCACCATGCCTTCGCTGACGGCCGCATTCTCAATATCCACATCAATAACATTTTCCGTTTGAATCAGTTTTTGGATATTCGGGCTCATGGTTAAGGTTTCATATAAGCCTAGACGTCCTTTATAGCCAATCTGGCCGCATTTAACGCAGCCGACGCCAGTATAAAAGAACAGGTTAGTCGGAATAGTAATCTTGGGGTTTTTAATATTCGCTAATATATCCTGGACGTGTTTAATTTCTTCCGGTGAAACATCGGCTACCTTTTTACAGTACGGACAGAGGCGGCGCACTAAACGTTGACCGATGGCGAATTCAATAGAATTGGCTAGGGTCTGCCGGTCAACACCGAGGCCGACGAAACGAGAGATGGCACTGGCGGCGGAATTCGCGTGAATAGTAGAAAGCACTAAGTGACCGGTCAAGGAGGCTTCAATCGCTATCTTGGCTGTTTCACTGTCGCGGATTTCACCGATCATCATGATGTTCGGGTTTTGGCGCAGCAAGGAGCGCATGGCAGAGGCAAAAGTATAGCCGCGTTCTTCGTCAATTTGGGTTTGCATGACACCAGCCAACTGATATTCAATTGGATCTTCAACCGTAATTATCTTAACGTCCGCTTTATTAAGTTTATTCAAAATACTGTATAGGGTGGTAGTCTTACCGCTGCCGGTTGGACCGGTCGTGATGATAATACCTCTAGTTTTCTTCATGGCCTCTTGCAGGGAGTCGAAGGCAACAGCAGTAATGCCCAACTTATTCATGTCTAAATTTGCAGCTGAAGTTGATAGTAAGCGGATAACGATTGTTTCACCGTAACCGCCGGCAATAATGGATAAACGGCAGTCAACTTTATTGTCGGGCAGATAAATTGCGAAGCGGCCGTCAAATGTAGCCCGCTTAACGTTGGTCGGCGCACCGGCCAATATTTTTATTTCTGAAAGAAGCGGAAAATAACTGGTTTTTGGTAAGCTTAAAACATCGTGCATGACACCATCAATTCTGAAGCGGACTTTGACGTCAATTTCGGTTGGCTCAATGTGAATATCGCCGGCATCGCTAACAGCGCCCAGTGCTAAGACCAGATTAATGATTTCTCCGGTAGGGATATCTTTGACGGCTTGCGAAATGTCGCCAATACTTTGGCTTAATTCGCCAGCTTTTTGGAATTGAGCAGGTGTTATTTTTACGCCGCGGCCGATTGTTTGAGAGATAACAACATCGTAAAGCTCATTGATATAGTCGAAGTTGCCGATAACGCGGTAAACTTCCTCTATAGAAGTTAGTCCGTCCATTATTTTAAGGATACCGTCCTGCAACATGGTAATCATGCCGTCTTCAATGGCTTGCTGCAAAAGTTTAAAAGAAGGCGCCTGATCAATAGTTAATTGCTTAAGCTTGTCATTCATGGCTAAGACCTCATAGATGCCTAAGCGACCTTTATAACCAATAAAATTGCATTGATCACAGCCTGGTCCGGCAGCATAGATGGTCGGCAAAGTTGAAGGGATGTTAACGCCGGCTTTTGGAGAAAGTACGGCCAGGATTTTATTGATTTGTTCGGACTCATCAACGCTAAGTACATGCTCAACGCGGCAAGTCTGGCAGACTTTTCGGACTAAGCGTTGGCCGATAATGACATTGATTGATGGCGCCAGGAAATACGGCTTAACTCCAAGGTCAATCAATCGAGGAATTGAACCAGCGGAATCATTGGTGTGCATAGTGGAAAGGACGAGATGTCCGGTCAGCGAGGCTTGGACGGCAATTTCTGCTGTCTCTAAATCGCGAATTTCTCCAACCATGACGACGTTAGGGTCTTGGCGCAAAATCGAGCGCAGACCATCAGAGAAAGTGTAGCCGCGCTTTTCATCGACTTGGCTTTGGTTAATGCCTTTAAGCTGATATTCAATCGGGTCTTCCAGGGTAATAATCTTTGTGCCGGGACGGTTAAGCTTATTTAAAACGGCGTATAAAGTTGTTGTTTTGCCGCTACCAGTCGGACCGACGGTGACCACTAAGCCATTAGGCTTAGAGATTTCCCGAGCCAGTAAAGGCATGATCTCCGGTCTGATACCAAGACTTTCAAATTCGAGAGCCACTGATGATGAGTCAAGAAGACGCATGACGACGCTTTCGCCATAGGCTGTCGGCAGGAAAGAAACACGGACATCTATTTTTTTATTGGTTAAATAAATGGTGTAGCGTCCGTCTTGCGGTTGGTTATCAATATTAATCTTGACTCTGGCCAGAATTTTTAAACGGGATACGATTTTATTCCACTTCGTTCTGTCTATCACGGCTGCTTCTTGTAAGACACCGTCAATTCTGATTCTGATGACGACGCCAGTTTCCTCGGCTTCAATATGGATATCGCTACCCCTGACTTTCATGGCGGTGGCGAGTATTAAAGTAATGATATCAGTGATATTTACTTCATTGATTTTTTCATTCAAGCTCTTATAACTGCTGATATCGCTCTTGAATTTTTCCAGGTTTTCTTCGGTAATCTCTACACCGCTTTCATATTTCTTAACTTTCGGTAGATTTTTATAGGCCTCTAAACCGATTTCTAGACTAGTCGTGGATATTAGATAAAGTTTGGTATTGGCAAAGTATTGGTCGCCGAGCCGAGTCATTTCTGCCTTAACCTCTGTAGTCGGGCTAACACAGCCGAGTCTAATGCTCTTGCCGTCATAATAAAAACAGATAGCGCCCAGTTCCTTGGCTCTCTGCTCTTGGATTAGGGCGAGAGCCTCGGGGCTAATAGGGAAGCCGGATAAATTTACATAGTCAAAGCCTAACTGCTGCGCAGCTTCTTTGGTTTCCTTTTCTATTTCTTTATTTTTAATTTCTCCTTGTTTTTTCGCAAAAAGACCGGCAACGCTCTCTTCGTCGTCGGTCGGATTAATTAAATTCTCAATGGAGGCGAGATCACTCATAGGTTTGGTTGGATCAATAATTTAGATAGGACGGTTTATCTTGAGAATAAGCGTTCTAGCTTTGCCAGTCCGCCTTTTTCTTTTAAATGTAAGAAGAGGTTGGTCCAGGAAGCAGTTTGGAAGGTGGTGAGAATTGAGCCGAAGATAATAACGACAGCAATGGCCAAGAATAAGGAAACAATAGTTAACCAGAAGGCATTAAACATCAGGCCGATAAGGAATAGCGGCAATAATATCAGAGACAGAGCAATTAAGGCTACTCCACTGAATAGGAAATTAAGCAGAAAGAGGATAACCGCCATCTCTAAACTTACTAGCCAATTATTGCGGAATAATCTAAAGCTATGTTCCAGAGAGGCGACAAATGACTTATTTTCGATGACTTTATAGGCGATAGCATACTTAATCATCAGAGATAAGCCCATGGCTACTGGAATAAAGGCCACAAAGATAATGATATAAGCGACGTATAGAGCAAATGAATTACTGACGACCATGAATAGGAGGGGGAGGCTGATGAGGAAAACAATCAGGTAAATCAGGCCTTTGACGAAGATGTTCAGACCTAATACTGGCCAAAAATGTTTGTACCCCTCGCTTAAACTATCGCGCACAGTGAGATTTTCCGGCTTTTTCTTAGCAGTTATGATTTTTTTAACACTGCTGATTAAGGCTCCCTGAGAAGTGATAGCCATCCAGATGAAAAAAGTCAGTAAGATTACAGAAATTAAGATGATAGAAGTAACGCTAAGGATGGTCCAAAAGTCTTGCTGTGCCAACGTAACGAGGCCGAGGAAGAAATTTTTTATCACATCGCCAATAGCTAAAATGCCGCCCAGACGCATGAATGAACCATCAATTGGACTTTGGCCTAAGTTTTGCGTGATAACCTGATATTCCCAAGAACCGCCGCCAGCAACTAATGAAGCGAATAGTCCAAGAAACCAAAGATATTTATGTTCCCAGGTGATGGTCCAGGCCTGTTTTAATAGAGTTCTGTAAGAAAACATACGTTTGAAATTTAATTGAAATATTTATGAAAGTCTGATAGGATTATATCATAATTTTTTAATTAATACCAAAGAATAATATCCATATATGACCAAGGTTGTAACTGATAAAAAACTGGTAGCTGAGCTTTTAACCCGTGGTGTAGAAAAAATCTACCCGAGCTACGAAAATTTAGAAAAAAAGCTGCTGAGTGGTGAGAGAATCCGGCTTTATTGCGGCTATGATCCAACCGCCCCTTCTTTACATGTTGGTAACGCTATTTCTATAAATAAACTTGGGCAATTCCAAGCTTTGGGACACGAAGTGATATTTTTAATCGGTGATTTTACCGGTCTGATTGGCGATCCGACTGACAAGAAAGCGGCTCGAAAAAAAATGTCCCGCGAAGAGGTTCTGGCTAACGCTGCCAATTACATGGAGCAGGCTTCGGCTTATCTAAAGTTTGACGGAGAAAATCCGGCTAAAATAATGTATAACAGTGAATGGAATGATAAATTAGCTTTCCGTGATCTAATTGAGCTAGCCTCAAATTTTACTGTTCAGCAAATGATCCAGCGTGACATGTTTCAGGAAAGATTGAAAGAGGAAAAACCGATTTACCTTCATGAATTTTTATATCCTTTGACTCAGGCCTATGATAGCGTCGTTATGGATGTTGATTTGGAAATCGGCGGCAATGATCAGATGTTTAATATGATGTGCGGCCGCGATTTGCTTCGGACTTTAAAGAACAAGGAAAAATTCGTGATGACGATGAAGCTTTTGGCTGATGAAACCGGCAAGAAGATGGGCAAGACTGAAGGGAACGTGATGTCTTTAAATGAAGGGCCAAATGAAATGTACGGCAAGGCCATGTCTTGGCCTGATGGAATTCTTGTACCCGCTTTTGAATTGTGCACGAATATTTCTCTTAACGAAGTTAATGAGATAAAGGCGAAATTGTCATCCAGCGAGGTTAATCCGCGCGACTATAAGATGAAACTAGCTCATGAAATCACTAGGATTAATCACGGTCAAGAAGCCGCTAATAAGGCGCAAGAAAATTTCATCAGCACTATTCAGAAAAAAGAAGTGCCGGTCGAGATGGCTGAGTACAAGACCACTCGGGACAATTATACTCTGGTAGATTTATTAGTGGAAACCGGTTTGGTTAAGAGTAAAACTGAGGCGCGTCAGAAGATTGAAGAAGGCGCCATTAAAATAAAAATTGAAAAGGCTGACCAAGATGAGAATAGCGATATGGTCGTCATTAAGGATATTAAGAAGCAGATCGCTTTTGGTGATACAGTAGCCGTTGTTATTCAGAAAGGAAAATTCAATTTTGTCCGAGTGACTAGATAAATTAATTACTCCGATACGACTATGTACTTGCTCGATGAAGTAAAAAAAATAATCAAGGAGGCATTAAGCTTGGACAGGGCTAATTTTACATATCCACCAAACTCAAGTTTAGGCGACCTCAGCCTCGCTTGTTTTGAGGAGGCTAAGCGTAATCAGAAGAATCCGATTGAATTTACTATAGAACTAGCTTTTAAATTAAAGAATGACGAGAAGCTGAAAAAATATTTTTCTGATATTAAAGCGGCTGGTCCTTATCTAAATTTCTATATTTTGCCTGCTTATTTAAGCCAAGAGGTGGTAAAAAAAATCAGAAGCCTGAATCAGGGTTACGGACAGAACGATCAGGGTGCAAATAAACAGGTAATGATAGAATTTTCCAACGGTAATACGCATAAGGAATACCATGTCGGCCATTTACGTAATATTTCTTACGGCGATACCGTTAATCGTTTATTGTCTGCCAATGGTTTTACTTCTATTCCGGTATCATATATTAATGATTTCGGCATTCATGTCGCTAAAACTATTTGGAACTGGCAGAAAAGCCCAAAGTATAAAGAAAGTTCTGAGGACAAAGGTTACTTATTGGGCAAGTGTTATTCCGAGGCTAGTCAGCTTTTAACTGATAATCCTGATGATAAGAATGAGGTAGTGAAGATTATGAAAGAGGTCGAGAGCCGAGCTGGCAAGAATTATGAATTATGGCAAGAAACCAGGCAATGGAGTATTAATTATTTCGCTTCCATATATAAAGAGCTAGGTATTAAGTTTCAGGAAACGTATTACGAGAATGAAGTGATTGACGAAGGCCTGAAACTAGTAGAACAGTTAAAGGCTAAAAAAATATTGCGCTTGAGTGAAGGCGCAATCATTGCTGACCTTGAAGAATTTGGTCTTGGGGTCTTACCGGTCATTCGGTCAGACGGGACAGCACTTTATCCAGTGGCTGACTTGGCTTTAGCGACCGAGAAGTTTAAAAAATACGACTTAACTCGTTCTATTTACGTCGTGGATGTGCGCCAAAGCTTATATTTCAAACAATTATTTAAAGTCTTGGAGCTGATCGGCTATAAGCAGCCGATGGTGCACCTCACCTACGATTTTGTTACTTTGCCTAGCGGAATGATGTCCTCGCGAACAGGCAACGTTATTACTTATAAGTTTTTACGAGATAAACTTTTTGAAAAGCTGTTCACTGAGACTAGTCAGCGCCACCAAGATTGGAATAAAGAAAAGATTGCTGAGGTTGCTTTAGCTTTGACGATTGCCACCATTAAGTTCGAGATGTTGAAAGTCAGTGCTGATAAAATAATCACTTTTAATATTGATGAAGCGGCTCGCTTTGACGGCTTTACGGCTTGTTATTTAGAATATGGCTATGCTAGATTAAAGAGTGTTGTCAGAAAAGCCGGCTTCAGTTTCGGGTTTGCGGATCTTAGCCTATTAGTTGAGCAAAGAGAGAAAGACTTAATGATTAAAATGGCGAAATATCCCGATGTGATTGCTTCCGCCGGAGAAAAATATAATCCGAGTGAAGTGGCGAAGTATTTATTTGAATTGGTTCAGATGTTCAGCGATTATTACCATGAAATCAATATCATGAAGTCAGCCCCGAAGGTGCGACGGGCCCGTCTAGCTTTAATCAAGTCGCTGGCCCAAGTCTTAGATAATGGATTTAGAATTTTAGGCATAAAAGCACTTGATGAAATGTAATATATAAATATATGAAGAAAAATACCGCTGACAATTCAATGGACAAGATTATTTCCCTCTGTAAGCGCCGTGGTTTTGTTTTTCCCTCCTCAGAAATTTATGATGGCTTTGCCGCTGTTTACGATTTTGGCCCTTATGGCGTGGAGTTAGCTAACAACATCAAGAAAGAATGGTGGAAGGCGATGACGCAGATGCGTGATGACATTGTTGGTTTAGATTCAGCAATTTTCATGAGTCCGAAAATTTGGGAAGCATCGGGCCACGTTAAAGGCTTTTCCGATCCGCTAACGGAGTGTCGGAAATGTCATGCCCGCTTGCGATTAGATACGTTACTTGATGAAGCCGGTATTTTTGCTGATGAAAAGATGACCGAAGACGAGATAAATATCATTTTTGAAGCTAACCGCGATAAGATTAAATGTCCGAATTGCGGAGCGGCTGATTTTACTCCCGGCCGTAAGTTTAATTTGTTAGTTCAGTCTAATCTCGGTAATTTTACTGGTGACTGGACTAAAGAACCGACTTATCTGCGCGGCGAGACCTGTCAAGGAATTTACGTTAACTATAAGAACGTTCTGGACTCCGCTCGCGTTAAGATTCCTTTCGGTATTGCGCAAATCGGTAAAGCTTTCCGCAACGAGATTACGGCCCGACAATTTATTTTCCGGACCAGAGAATTCGAACAGATGGAAATGCAGTATTTTGTGAAACCGGGCGATGACATGACCTATTTTGATAAATGGAAAGAAACCCGCTGGCAATTTTATTTAGATTTAGGAATTGATCCGGCCAACCTGCAATGGCATAAGCATGAGAATCTAGTATTCTATGCTAAAGAGGCGTATGATATTGAATATCGCTTCCCTTTTGGTTTCAAGGAAATGGAAGGCATTCATGCTCGTGGCGATTATGATCTGACCCAGCACTCCAAATATTCCGGAAAGGAGCTTAATTACTTGGACCCGGCAACAAATGAGAAATACATTCCTCATATTGTTGAGACTTCGGCTGGTGTCGGTCGGACATTCTTAGCAGTTCTGTCTGAAGCGTATCAAGAAGAAGAATTAGAAGGTGAGACCAGAATTGTTTTAAAGCTCATTCCGAAGTTAGCCCCGATTAAGATCGCCGTTTTTCCGCTTCTGAAGAATAAACCAGAGTTGGTGGCTAAAGCTCGAGAAGTATTTGATAAGTTAAAGATGGATTGGCGCTGTGAATTTGATGATAACGGCAATATCGGTAAGCGTTACCGCCGCCAAGACGAGATTGGGACCCCATTTTGCCTCACGGTTGACTTTGAAACCTTAGAAAATTCTGAAGTGACGGTCCGCAATCGGGATAATATGCAACAAGAGAGAATTAAGATAAGTGAGTTAGAAAATTTTTTCCGGTCCCGGATTTAGCATTCAATCGGAAGAAGCTCTTGTGGAAGAAAAAAAATAAAAAATCCGTCGCTCTCGGAATCGAGCGGCGGATTTTTTTTATAATCGATAAGATTGAAAATAATTTTGAGCGTCATTGAGAGGATAAGCAAGTTTAAGAAAATATATTTATGATAATCAAGATTGATAAATATTTTTTATGTTAATTAATATATTTTAAGTTGAATGTTATTAGTGTTGGCGATAGTTAAGCAAATATTATTTTGATGGCGCATATCATTTATTATTTATAATTATACCGATGGATATTAACTATAATGCGTTGCGCATGCCGCTGCTTTTATAAATATTAAGAATATGTTGTAAAAATATTTTATAATAATAATTTAGTCTCTTAAAAAATAAAAAATGTATTGCTTGTTATTTAAAAAAGTTATATAATTATTTTAAGAAAAGTTTTTAATTAAAAAATAAAAATAAATTTCAATTTATTTAAGGAAGGGGGTGATATTATGAAAAAGAAAGTTGTCAAAAAGGCTGTAAAGAAAGTCATCAAGAAGGCTCCTAAAAAAGTCATCAAGAAGGCCGTAAAGAAAGTCGTCAAAAAGGCTGCTCCTAAGAAGGCTGTCAAAAAAGTCGTTAAAAAGAAAAAGTAATTTCTAAAATTTATGTTACAATAAATTTTATTGATTTGAAAATTATACAGAGACCGGCCTGCGGAATCAGGGCGGTTTTTGTATAGAAAAAAACCATCAGTGATTGATGGTTTTTAATAAGACTTTTTATTGATTGCTAAGCGTTACGTTTGATAAAGCTTAAACATTGCTTGCTACCAGGAATGAGAATTTGATCGCTGTTCTCTGGCATCTGGGATACGCCGATTTTAATGTCATACTCAACAGCCACCTGTTTGTTGCACCTGACGTTTTGGTAATTTATCACCAGATGTTCTTCTCCTGTTTGGAAGTCATGTTTTGCCTGGATGATGATGTCGCATACCGCCATTCTGTTTAAGAAATTTTCTTTTACGAAGAAATTCCTAAATACTTTAGTTTTTGTAACTGGTTTTGCTTGTTCATCGGTAACGAAAAGAGTTTGCCGAAAGTGTTTCGGCACGAAGATGATTTCCGGGTTCTGTTCTAAATCCTTGTCGACTGGCACTGCGCAGAAATGATCGTCACAGGACCTCAAGCATGAAATGTTTGGCATCTTTACCAGGACATTCTTGTAAATGCGAACGTCTGTGTATTTGGCATCTACGTATACTATTCCGGCATGGAAAAGCTCTTCTGTTAGTCCGGAAAACGGAGATTGCCCAAAAATTTTCGAAAATCTTGATTCACCGAATACAGTTCTGTCTGTCGTTGACTGAACAAAATCAAAGCACTGTTCTGATCCTTTACTCAAAGATTCTCTTAGCCAATCCACTGTTTTTTGACGAAAAATCTGGTCACCCATTGCGCTGATGTTTGCTACCGGCGCATTGCGCTTAACTGAAACTTGTGTATTTGTTGACATTTTGTTGGCCCTCCTCGGCCTGTTTTGTATGTATATTAATATTTTAAGGAACTAATTATTATATAACATTTATTGGAATTTGTCAATGGGCAGAGACTTTTATTATATTTTTATCATTTCTTAAGGTCGGCGCCTGTAGAATGAGGATATGAAAAAGAATGATTTCAAAAACAAAAGAAAGGAAAATATCCGTAGGTTGTTGAGATTATTCGGAGTATTTACGGTATTGGCAATAATTATAATGTATTTTTTCATTAATATTAGTCATTCTGGGACAAAATTAGTCTTCTTTGACATTGGTCAAGGAGATGCCGTTTTGCTTGAATCAGCAAGCGGTCACACCATTATATTTGATGGCGGCCCGGATAACTTAGTTCTGCAGGGCTTGGGTCAATATTTGCCCTTTTATCAGCGTAAAATTGACTATTTAGTGATCAGTCATTATCATGACGACCATATTATTGGACTAGTAGAAGTAGTTAAGCGCTATCAAGTAAATAACTTGATATATTCGGGAAAAAAGTCTAGTTCATTAAACTTTATAGAGTTATTGAGGGTCGCCCGTGCATACAATGTTAAATTAATCGAGGTTCAGGGACAGCTGAGAGTCGATTTGGACTCCAGTTGTAGTCTTAGATTAATTGATCCTGAATCTCTGGTAATTAAGGAGGACGCCAATAACTCTGTAACGGCCAAGATCAACTGTGGCGGCCGAACGGTCTTGCTCGCCGGAGATAATGCAGATTTTGTTGAGCGGGCGCTTTTGCAAATCGGCTGGCTTGAAGACATAAATATTTTCAAAGCCTCGCACCACGGTTCAAATACGTCTAATAGTTGGGAATTTCTGGAGGTGATTAAGCCGGAGTTAATAGTTATTTCAGTTGGAGTAGATAACCGTTATGGTCATCCTGGGGGTCAATTTTTAGAGCGGGCATCGAACTTGAGAATCCCTGTAAAAAGGACTGATCTTGAGGGGAGCATAGAAATATTATTGAAATAATGCTTAATAATAACCAAAAAAGTCAAGTGTCTTCGGTTGACCCCAACGAAGTGCTCTGATATAATGGAGCTAAGGTTCTAAAGCCTATTTTTATTGATTAATTTATGATTATTACCTGGCAAGGGCATTCTTGTTTTAAGCTTCAAGATAAGGCCGGTCCGGATGGCGTTACTGTCGTCACCGATCCGTTTAATAAAGAAAGCGGACTTAAGGTGCCGAATTTTGAAGCCGATATCGTTACGGTTTCTCATCAGCATGAGGATCATAATAATACGGAAGCTTTGCGAGGCACTCCTTTTATTATTGATTGTGCGGGTGAGTATGACTTTAAAGGTGTCCTGATTGAAGGTGTTGATTCTTATCATGATGATAAGAATGGCACTGAAAGAGGCACTAATGTTATTTATCGTTTTGAAATTGATGATATTTCCGTTACCCATCTCGGAGACCTCGGTCATGTCCTGACAGACGCGCAGCTCGAGAAGCTGGCTGGTACTGATATCCTGTTGATTCCAGTCGGCGGCCATTATACTCTTGATGCCAAGAAGGCAGTAGAGGTTATTTCGCAAATCGAACCGCGAATTGTCATTCCGATGCATTATAAGACTAAAGATGTAAAGTATGATCTGGATGAGATTGAGAAGTTTATTAAAGAAATCGGTTTAACGCCGATTATGGAAGAAAAATTAAAAATATCCAAGAAAGATCTTCCTAGCGAAGATATGGAATTAGTAATATTAAGTATTTAAAATTATGACACACCCGAAACACGAAAGAACTTTTGTTATTCTTAAGCCCGACGCTGTTCAGCGCGGCTTGATTGGCGAAGTGATTAAGAGAATTGAAAATACTGGTTTGAAATTAGTGGCCTTGAAAATCTCCATGGCTACTGAAGAACAAATCTGGAATCATTATAATAAAGACGACGCCTGGTTTACTAAAAAGGGCGAAAGAATTGTTGAAGATAGAAAGGCGGCCGGTATGGTGGTTGACAAAGAGGCGATTGAATATGGCAAGGATATTGTCCGGGCTTTGGTTAAATTTATGACCTGTGGTCCGATTGTTCCGATGATTTGGGAAGGCAATCAGGCTGTCGGCATTGTTAAGAAAATTGTGGGTGCGACCGAACCTTTATCATCTGATGGCGGCACGATTCGCGGTGACTATACCTTAGATTCTTATCAATTAGCCAGTGTTGATGAACGTGCAGTCCGCAATTTGATTCATTGTTCTGATCCTATCGAAGATGCCGCCAGAGAAATTCCGATTTGGTTTACTCCGGAAGAGATTCTTAAATATCGTTTATTGGCTGAGCAAATCCTATATGATATCAATTTGGACGGCATCAAAGAGTAGAGTTTAAAAATTATTAAAACGCTATGAACGAGATTTCAGCCAAGAAGAAATTTCAGATGAGGGTCGCTATCGGCTCCATCGCTTTGATTATTCTCATCCTTTGGGGTTTAAACCTAAAGAATGTTTGGCAGAATAATCGCAGTCAAGAGCAGCCGTCAACTGAATGGCAAGGTTTAAAAGCTGACTTAGAAAAAACTTTGGCTGAGGCGCGAAACAAACTGGACGGAATAAAAAAAGATAAGGCAATGGCTGAAAAAGAAGCGAGTGATAAATTTTTAGAGGGCTTAATGGATAATACTGCTAAGAATGCGTCTTCGTCGGCTGTTGTAGCCACGTCGTCGACCCCTATCGCTAGCACTTCGGTACCAATCGCCACCTCTACACCAAAAAACTCCTCTCCGGCAGTGTCTAATTGTCCTAAATATATAGATTGTATGCCGACTGTCGGCGAGACTAAGCCCTGCGTGATACCGCTTGGGTGCGAAGGGATAACCTTAATTGCTTACTAAATTTTCTTTATGTCTAAACCTGAGGAAGAAAAAAAGAATATTAATGAAGAAGAGCCGGTTGTAATCGGAGCAAACTTACGTAAGAAAACTGAGTTTGGCATTGTTGAAGAACAGCCGATTGTTGAGGAAATGGGACGTTCGTATCTGGAATATGCGATGAGCGTTATTGTTTCCCGAGCTTTGCCGGATGTCCGCGACGGTCTGAAACCGGTTCATCGCCGTATTTTATATGCGATGTGGAGCGTTGGTCTGAAAGCTAATGCTAAATTCCGTAAATCTGCCACTGTCGTCGGCGAAGTTTTAGGTAAGTACCATCCACATGGTGATAGTGCTGTGTATGAATCCATGGTCAGAATGGCGCAGGATTTTTCCATGCGTTATCCACTGGTCCGCGGTCAAGGAAATTTCGGTTCGATGGATGGCGATAATGCTGCGGCTATGCGTTATACCGAAGCAAAATTATCTGCCGTAGCCGAAGAAATGCTTTTTGATATTGATAAAGATACGGTTGACTTTATCCCTAACTACGATGGCAGCCATAAAGAACCGCGTTTATTGCCTTCAAAACTGCCGAACTTATTACTAAACGGCACGATGGGTATTGCTGTCGGCATGTCGACAAATATTCCTCCCCACAACCTGAAGGAATTGGCTGGAGCCATCGATCATTTGATTGAAAATCCAGATGCCAGTGTTGAGGACTTGATGAAATTCGTTAAGGGTCCTGATTTCCCGACCGGCGGGATTATTTATGATAAGAAAGAAATCTTGGCGGCTTATGCCACCGGCAAGGGCGGTGTAGTCGTGCGCGGTAAAGCGGAAATCGAGGAAGAAAAGAATGGCAGCTTCCGGATTATCGTCACTGAAATTCCTTATCAGGTTAATAAGGCTGATTTAGTAGAAAAGATTGCTGACTTAGTCCGCGAAAAGAAAATCGAAGGAATAAAAGGTTTGCGCGATGAGTCCGATAAAGACGGTGTCCGCATCGTCATTGAACTTAAGAAAGACTCGTATCCTAAGAAAATTCTAAATAGCTTGTATAAGCATACTTCACTGCAGACGACATTTCATTTGAATATGTTGGCGCTCGTTGACGGTATTCAGCCGAAAGTTCTGACTCTGAAAATGATTTTGGAGGAGTATATCAAACACCGCCAGGAAGTAGTTAGACGTCGGACTTTATTTGATTTAAATAAAGCCAAAGATCGCGCCCATATTTTAGAAGGCTTAATGATTGCTTTAAAAAATATTGATGATGTTATTAAGACCATTAAAGCATCTAAGGATAAGGAAGTCGCTAAGTTCAGCTTAATCAAGAAGTTTGCTTTGTCTGAACGGCAGGCTGTCGCTATTTTAGAGATGCGTTTGCAGAACTTAGCGAACCTGGAACAGATGCGCGTCGAAGAAGAATGGAAGGAAAAAATGCGCATCATTAAGGAGCTCGAAGCGATTTTGAAATCCGTGGCCCGCATGAAAACGATTGTGAAGGACGAACTGATGGAATTGGCTGAAAAATTCGGTGATAAACGCCGGACCGAGGTTGTCGCTCATGGCATTAAGGAGTTCAGCATGGAAGATCTGGTTCCGAACGAGGAAACTGTCGTTATGATGACTCGGGACGGCTATATCAAGCGCATTGAACCAGATACCTTCAAAGTCCAGGCGCGCGGCGGAAAGGGCGTGATGGGATTAACTACTAAGGAAGAAGACTTGGTGGAATTCATGTTTACGTCCCAAACTCATAATGACGTGCTTTTCTTTACAACTAAAGGACGCGTCTTCCAACTTAAGGTCTATGAAATCCCTCAGGCCTCCCGTATTGCCAAAGGCACACCGGTTGTAAATTTCCTGCAGCTGATCGGCGGCGAGCAAGTCTCTTCAATTCTGCCTTTAGATAAAGCAGTCTTCAGTAAATATTTATTCTTCGCTACTGCTCAGGGATTAGTTAAGAAGGTGGAATTGACCGCTTTCTCTAATGTCCGTCGCAGCGGTTTGATTGCTATTAAGATCGGTGAAGGCGATAAGCTGATTTGGGTTAAGCCGACTTCCGGCAGTGACCATATCCAGTTAATTACCGCCAAAGGCCAGGCTATCCGATTTAAGGAAACCGACGTCCGAGAAATGGGACGCGGCGCAGCCGGTGTTCACGGCATTAGATTACATAAGGACGATACTTTAATCGGCGTCGGCATTGCCAAGACTGATAAGGAGCGGAAACGTAATTATCAAATTTTGACAATCATGGCTCGTGGTTATGGTAAACGTACAGATTTCTCTGCTTATAAGATTCAGGGCAGAGGCGGTAGCGGCATTAAAACTGCTAAAGTGACTGATAAGACAGGTGATATTACGAACGCCTTCTTGGTTAACTCCGATGCAATGGATGATCGCGATTTAATTGTAATTTCTGAAAATGGCCAAGTTATCAGAACACCGTTTAAGTCGGTTAGTGTTCTTGGTCGCGATACTCAAGGAGTGAAGATTATGAGATTTAAAGAAGATGGTGACAAAGTTGCTGGCGTCACCTGGGTCTAGTTAAATATGATATGAAAAATTTCTTTAAAGAATTCAAGGAATTCGCGGTCAAGGGTAATGTCCTTGATTTGGCCATCGCTGTTATCATTGGCGGCGCCTTTGGGAAGATTGTTTCGTCGTTGGTGGCTGATATCGTTATGCCGCCACTAAGCGTCTTGATGGGCGGGGTAAGCTTCTCTGAGCTCAAGATTATTCTTAAAGAGGCAGTGATGATTGATGGTTCCGTCGTTAAACAGGCGATTACCTTGAACATTGGTAATTTTCTGCAGAATGTCCTTGATTTCTTGATAATTGCATTAACCGTCTTCGTGGCTGTCAAAGTCATGAGCCGGATTAAGAGAAAACTGGAGCCAATTATTAAGGCAGAACAGGCCGTTGAGAAGAAGGCCGCTCCATTATCCAAGGATCAGGAGTTGTTAATGGAAATACGAGATTTGCTTAAGAAGTGAGGTTTTAAGAGAAAATATTTAGCAGAGTATAAAATTAAGAGCCGGCCTAAAAAGGTCGGTTCTTTGTATAGTGGCTAATATTAGTACAATATTATTGTATCTTTGTTCAGATGCTTGACAATACTTTAATTCTATGCTATAATTTACCTTGTAAGATTGAGAAGCGAGAAAGAACTTTGACAACAATAGTTAATAGAGATTCAGTTATCGACCAGAGCCTTGTCATCAGGGCCTTGATCGATAATTGAAATCTTATATATATTAACTAAAAAAAGGAAAAACAATGAAAAACGTTATCAGATTATTCGTATCGGCACTACTAGTTATCACAGGTTTAACAGCATCTAATGCCCAATTCCAAAGGGAAGTAAAAAAAGTAGAAAAGCACGTCATTATCACAGCCTTCGAAAATGATAATTTATCAAACCATTTGCCAAGCTTCTGCGCTTACTTTGATAAAGATTATTATCGATACAACTTAGATAAAACAAGCTTCGGCTCTATCGGAACAGAAGCAACAGTTTATGAAGTTCGTGATAATCAAAAAATGACATTGAGAGAAATGTTTATCAAAATTGACGTAAATTTGAACAATTTAGTAATGACTCAGGCTCAGATTTACAAATTTCGCAAGGAACATTTTGATTTATTAGCGAATAACGGCTATCCAACATTTTTCTTAACACAAGATAGCGAAAATAATTTATTCGTTATTTCGTTAAAGACAAGTACAAGCGGCACAAGCTTATTCGCTTATCCAATTGATTTCGGATTCGAATATAGTGATGATTTCCATTACCGCATTGTTTGCTCAAATTAAAAATCGCAATTAGCTTACTGGCCTTAAATTTATTTAAGGCCTTTTTTCTTGTTCAAAATCATATATTTACGTTCAATTGTCAACTTTAAAAATCCTGAGCCTTAGGATATAATATACTCATATGAATAATTATTTAATTGGAATTTTATTACTTGTCTTAATCATCGGCGTTGGCGCCGTCATTGCTTTGCTGCTCAGAAAAAAAGACAGTACGGATAGCGGTAAGCTTGATGCTCTGGCAGAGCGCTTGATTAAGCAATCAGAAAAACTATCAAACTTGTCTTTGCAGAACGGCGAATTGCGGACTGAGCTCGACAAGAAGCTATCGGAAACGCACCGCGCTAATCAGGATCAATTCGGCCAAACAGCTAAGATTGTGCAGAATATTTCTGCTCAATCAGCGCGCTTAATTGCTGACGTGACTGAAAAGCTGACTAAGCTAGATGAAACAAATAAGCAAGTGGTTAACTTCTCCTCGCAATTGCAGAGTTTACAAGATATTCTTAAAAATCCGAAACAGCGGGGCGTGCTTGGCGAATATTTTCTAGAAGAAACACTACGCAACGTCTTGCCGCCAGGATCATACCAAATGCAGTATAAGATGGGTAAGGATGAAAAGACCGGTAAAGATTTGATCGTTGACGCCGTCGTTTTTGTTAAAGATAAAGTTATTCCGATTGACGCCAAGTTTTCTCTGGAAAATTATGAGCGTATCTTAAATGCTACGGATGCGGTTTCGCGCGAAAAGCTAGAGCAGGAATTCAAGAAAGATTTGAAAAATCGCATTGACGAAACTTCAAAGTATGTTTTGCCAGAACGCCGGACAATGGAGTTCGCTTTCATGTTCATTCCCTCGGAAGCTATTTATTACGATTTACTTGTTAACAAAGTTGGCGCCGTTAAAGTTAATACCCGCGACTTGATTGAGTATGCCTATCGCGATAAGAAAGTTATTATTGTATCGCCAACCTCTTTCCTGGCTTATTTGCAAACCGTTTTGCAGGGTTTAAAAGCCATGCAAATTGAGGAAAAAGCCATGGAAATTAAGGCTAATATTGAGAAGTTAGGCAAGCATATGGCCGGTTATGATGAGTTTATCAAGAAACTTGGGCTTAGTTTGTCGACAACAGTTAATCATTATAATAATGCTTCTTCTGAATTTAAAAAGATTGATAAGGATGTCATGAAGATTACCGGGGGCACGAGCGACATTGAAGTTTTGACAATTGACCGGCCGAAATTAGGGCAGTAGAAAGCTAAAATAATTTAATGACGCAGTTAGAATCTGAAGAAAAATTAAAAAATCGGAAGGCAATCATCAGCATGATTGCTTTCTTTGATATGTTCGATTATCCTCTCACTTCCTTTGAAATTTGGAAATGGCTGACTGAGAAAATCGATTTTACTAATATCACGGAATTACTGGATAACGAAGCTGCTAGCAATATGCCAATCATTGCTTACCAGAGGGGTTTATATTTTCTTAAAGGGCGGAATGAAATTACAGAAATAAGACAACAGCGCCACAATTATAGCTTAAGAAAGATTAGGATTGCCCGGCGTTTTGTTAAAATTTTTCAAATTTGGTCAGCTGTTAAGATGATAGCGTTAGCCAACTCTATCGGACAGAATAATTTGCGCGATGGCAGTGATATCGATTTTTTTATTGTCACTTCACCACATCGTCTATGGCTAACTCGTCTCTATTGCACTGGACTAGCTAAGATTTTAAACTCTCGTCCCCGGATAGACAACAAGCGGGATAAAATTTGCCTGAGTTTTTATTTGAGTGCTGATTATCTGAATATTGATAGTCTTCGTTTAGCCGGTCAAGACCCATATTTTGATTATTGGCGTCGCACCCTAGTTGTATTGTATAATAAGAATAATACATATGAGGGCTTTTGCTTGGCCAATAATTCTAGTCGTTCAGAGTCGGAGATATTGCCACAGGCCGTGGACAGTAGAAATTTAGTTGGTGATTGTTTTGAGAAATTTGCCAAAAAAATCCAGCTAGCCATTATGCCGCCGGAATTGCTGGCCGCCATGAATAACTCAGATGGCGTTGTCATTAATGATTCAATGTTAAAACTATACCTGCGCGACCGACGCCGGGAATTCGCTGAAAAATATGGAAACAAAATTCACGAAATCTTTAAAGAGAGTAATTGAGTACTCCTTTTACCTTTTTGTCTTTCTCTTGCCTTGGCAGACAAAGCTGATTTTGGTGCCGGCGGATACTAATTTTAACGAAATCAGTCTTTATGTTAGCCATCTCTTATTGCTAGTAACTTTGATAACCTTCTTTGTTTATAAGCTTAAGCGCCCCGAGGTAGGAGTCAAGATTTCTTGGATGTGGTGGTCTTTGGCCGGACTGGAGATATCTATTCTCGTCTCATTTTTTGTGGCCCCTGATCAGTTACTTGCCTTCTTTTACTATCTGCTTTTCTTGATGGCGGTTGGAGTTTTTTATATTGTCAGAGAGGGTACGAAAATAGTGGATTTTGAAAATAAGTTTTTTCACCGTTCCAAAATCATTTATATCTTTTTATTGAGCATATTTTTTCAAGCCACGCTTGGTGTTTATCAATTTTTAACCCAAACTTCTCCAGTCTCTAAATATTTAGGACTGGCAGCACACAACCCGGAAGCCTTGGGAACATCGGTTATTGAGACAGCCTCTGGGCGCTGGCTGAGGGTTTATGGCGGCATGGACCACCCGAATATATTTGGCGGCGTACTAGCTATCACTTTAATTCTGGCGGCCTACCTCTTGGCTAAGAAAAAAATAATCCGGGGCTGGAGAGAAATTAGTGAGTCAATTTTTCTTTTCCTTTTTTATTTTGTAGCCTTATTGGCCCTATTTTTTACTTTTTCCCGGACTGCTTGGATTGCCTATGCTTTTGGTTTATTAGCCTTGCTGATTAGCTTCTTGTTAAAAAGAGACCGCTGGATTATCGGTAGATATTTAGCTTTGATATACTTTTCTGGAGTCATGATTTTTATCATCGGTTATCCGTATCAATCGCTCTTGCAAGTCAGGATTAAAGCTGATACCCGGCTGGAACAAATTTCTATTGATGAGCGCAGTGAATATGTCATGCAATCCAAGGAAGTGATAATGGACAATAGTTTGATTGGGGTTGGCGTCGGCAATTACCCGCAATATTTGCGGGATACTGATGCTAATAAAAAAGAGGGCTGGAATTACCAACCGGTGCACAATGTTTTTCTTTTATTGTGGTCGGAGTGTGGCGTTTTTGCCTTAATTTTCTTCTTGTCGTTTTTAGCTTCAACTTATTCAAAAAATCACCGCGCGGCTTTTTCCGGGGCGATTTTAGTGGCTTTGATAATTATCATGATTTTTGATCATTGGCTGATCAGCTTGCCTTTCGGGATAATTTTCTTATTTTTGGCACTTGGTCTAATTTGAGGACGAATCTTTATTTCGTAATTTTCTTGCAGAAATAAGAGATCGTCTCGGAGATTCTTCAGAGTTGTATTTAAGACAGTGGTATCGATATCGCTGTCTTTTTTTAGGCGCTGCTCGAGTAAATTTAAAACTGTGGCGATGGTGCCGAAATAATCGTCGCTTTTAACGTGAAATTTTACGCTGGCTTCATCACGCAGGAGCTGACTCTTTGTGGTTATCTGGTATTTTTTCTTCATGGTCTAGATAATGCTGGCGAATTTATTCTTAGCGATAATCAGATGATCCAGGACCTCAATGTCAAGAATATTGCCAGCTTCAATAAGTTTATTAGTAACTTCAACATCAGCCTTGGTCGCCTTGACGACGCCGGAAGGATGGTTGTGGGCGATAATAATAGCGGCAGCGGAATACTCCAGGGCCGGACGGAAGACTTCGCGGGCGGCTACTAGCGATGAGTCGAGAGTGCCGATAGAAATTACCTCGTCATGGATTAACTGATAATGAGTATTTAGATATAGCCCACGGAATTGCTCTTTGTTTAGATTACCCATGTCTTTTAAGTAATCAAAAGCCTGTTTAGCGGTCCGAATAGTTATAGAGCCACCCGGTTTTTTCTGATAAAATCGTCGCCCTAATTCAAAACAGGCGACTATCTGGCAGGCTTTTACCAGGGGAATCTTCAAATCGCGCTCAATTATGTTCGGGTCTCTTTGATAAGCAATGCCTTTTTCTCCGTATTCTCGCAGTAGACGACTGGACATGGAAAAAACTTCCTCTTTTTTTGTTCCGACACTGAGAACAATGGCGAGCAGTTCGGCCGAACTTAAAGTGCCGGCGCCATCTTTGACCATTTTTTCGCGCGGCTTTTCCTCGTCGGCCATATCCTTGACGCGCATGATTTTATATTGTTTGCCGTGGTTGAGGACGAAATTGTGATCGCTTATTTTATAAGGCATAATCTCCGTTTATTAATAATGAAGGTATATTCTGGTCGCCTTTAAATTATATCAAAGATGTGGTAAATTTAAAACACGAAAAGCTGTTATTATTAAATTTAGCCCGCAATTATATGAATAAATATAAAGTCAAAGTTCTGTCAAATAAAATTCCGTTAATTACCGTGCCTATTAAGGGGGCACCGACCGCCACCGTTTTAGTCATTCTTAAAGCCGGCTCAAAATATGAAACCCGAGAGAATAACGGCCTGTCTCATTTCCTAGAACACATGTTTTTTAAGGGGACTGATAAGCGTCCCAATACCTTAGCTCTATCGAGCGAGCTTGACTCCTTGGGTGGAGAATATAATGCTTTTACCAGTAAAGAATACACCGGCTATTGGGTAAAGGTGGCTGCCTCGAAATTACCGCTGGCTTTGGACATTGTTAGTGACATGCTCTTGAATTCTAAAATGGAAGAAGAGGAAATCGAGCGTGAGAAGGGTGTGATAATCGAGGAATTGAATATGTATGAAGATAATCCGATGATGCATGTCGAGGATGTCTTTGAGTCTGTTTTGTACGGCGATACTCCGGCTGGCTGGGAAACGATCGGCACGAAGGAAAATATTAAAAGTTTTAAGAGGGCTGATTTTATCAAATATTTAGAGACGCAGTACGGATCAAAATCCATGCATGTCATTTTAGTGGGCGGCATCACGGAGGTGGCTAAAAAAGAGGCCGTTAAAATGTTTTCAAAATTTAAAGTCAATAAGTGGCAGGATAAACTGGCGGTTAAAGAAGTTCAGAAGGCGCCGATTGTACGAGCGGTTTACAAAAAAACAGATCAGATTAATTTATCTTTGGGCGTGCGCGCTTTTCCTATCGGCCATCCGGATGAATTTAAGCTGAAGCTTCTATCAATTATTTTAGGTGGTTCCATGAGCTCTCGTTTATTTATAAATTTGCGGGAAAGGAATGGTTTAGCTTATTACGTCAGAACCATGTACGAAACATATTCCGATTCCGGTTATCTCACTACTCAGGCGGGTGTCCCGATTGCCAAAGCCGAAGCGGCCGTAAAGATTATTTTAGCAGAATACAAGAAGTTGACCGAAGAGCTGGTGACTGCTAAGGAGCTGAAACGCGCCAAGGATCTTTTACAAGGCAAATCATTATTGCAGATGGAGGCGACTGATAACCTCGCGACTTGGTATGCACGCCAAGCAGTTTTACGTAAGCAGATAATGACCCCCGGAGAATTTTTAAGAAAAATTAATAAAGTGACAGCCGCAGAAATTCGCGCGGTCGCTCTGAAAATCTTCCTCGATCGCGGCCTGAATCTGGCTTTAATTGGTCAAGCGAAAGAGGAAAAATTCCAGAGCATTTTGAAGTTTTAAAGAAAGTTAATCATATCATTCCATGGCTTCCGAATTATTGAAGAAACTGAATAAGGGGCAGCAGGCGGCAGTAGTTCACGATCAAGATCCGCTTTTAATTATCGCTGGCGCCGGGACGGGCAAGACGACAGTGTTGATTAATCGTCTGGCCTATCTGGCGCTCGAAAAGAAGATTAGGACAGACGAAATTCTACTCCTGACTTTTACCGAGAAAGCCGCCGGAGAACTTGAAGAGCGAGCGGATAAGGTCATGCCTTACGGATACGTTGATCTCTGGATAAATACTTTCCACGGATTTTCTGAACGGGTGCTGCGCGAATTTGGTTTAGATATCGGCCTTAATCCGGCCTTTAAGCTTCTGAGTTCAACTGACCAATGGGTGATCGTTAAGAAAAACTTTAGCCGTTTTAAGCTGGATTATTATAGACCATTAGGTAATCCCACGAAATTCATTTCGGAAATGTTAAGGCATTTTTCCCGCTTAAAAGATGAAAATATATCCGCAGCGGAATATTTGAAATATGCTGATTCTCTGGAATCTGGCCTACCGGATGATACAGAAGAAGAGGCTCAGGAAAAAGACAGGATTAAGGAATTGGCTGGTGCGTTTAACACTTATAACCAGCTGCTTTTAGAAAACAATTTTCTTGACTTCGGTGATTTGATTACCTATACCTTGAAGTTATTTAAGGAAAGAAAAAATATCTTGAAGTACTACCGAGATAAATTCAAATACGTCATGGTTGATGAATTCCAAGATACGAATTGGGCTCAATATGAATTAGTGAAAATGTTGGCGGCACCGAAAAATAATTTACTGGTCGTTGGTGATGACGATCAAGCCATCTATAAATTCCGGGGCGCCTCCTTGTCAAATATCATGCAGTTTAAGGACGATTATCCGCAGGCGAAAGAAATAGTCCTGACTGAAAATTATCGTTCGCGGCAGGCGATTCTTGATCACTCATATCGCTTTATCCAGCATAATAATCCAAACCGCCTGGAAGCGAAATTAGAACTGAATAAACAACTGCAAGCCAAGGGAGAAATTGACTCAACTAAGCCTGTTTCTACTCCAGTTAAGTTTTTAAATTTTGAATCCGGTCACGACGAATTGTCTTTTGTCGGCCTGAAAATTAAAGAATTGTATGAGGCCGGAGCGGGTCAGGTGAGCTGGTCTGACTTCGCGATTTTAGTTCGGGCTAACGACACTGCCGAGGCTTATGTTAAGGAATTGACCAGACAGCAAATTCCTAATCAATTCATGTCTTGGCGCGGCCTGTACTATAAGCCCATAATTTTAGATATCTTGGCCTTCTTCCGTTTGTTGGACAATTATCATGAGTCAGCGGCGATTTTTCGCGTCTTGAACATGGAAATATTTAAGGTTTCCCATCTTGACCTGATTACCATTAACAAGGTGGCGAGCCGTAAAGTCTGGTCTTTGTATGAGGCTTTGAAGAATGTTGATCAGATCAGTGGTCTAAGTTCGGAAAGTGTTTTGAATATTGATAAATTATTGGCCTTAATTAATGAGTTTTCGCAGATGGCACCGACGGCCAAGCCGACTAAGATATTTTTGCGTTTTGCTTACGACTCTGGCTTACTAGCGGGCCTAGATCATGACCGCGACCTAGAAACTTTCTCCTTACTCAATCAATTATACAAAAAAATTAAGACGATGGAGGAAACCGAACCTGATTTGCGCTTGGGCGATTTCTTGGCAGCTATTAATCTGGAGCTGGAAGCCGGAGAGACTGGCTCTTTAAAACTGGATTTTGCTGACAGCGAAATGGTGAAAATTATGACCGTCCATGGCGCCAAGGGTTTGGAATTTAAATATGTTTTCATGGTTAATCTAGTCGACAAGAAGTTCCCAACTATTTCGCGTTCGGAGAAAATTTCGATTCCCGATGCCATGGTGCGGGAAAAATTGACAGTTAGTGCTGACGCCCATATTGAAGAGGAGCGGCGCCTGTTCTATGTAGCTGCGACTCGTGCCAAGGATGAACTTTATTTGACTGGAGCTAAAGACTACGGCGGCGCGCGCGAGAAGAAGCCTTCGCGATTCATTGAAGAGATGGGGTTGACCAGTGTTATTGGACCGGAATTGGCGCTAAGCGAGAAGAATGATTTTTTGCGCGATTTGCATTACTTGAACTCGCGGGAAATATCGCCGGTCGAGAAAAGTGCGGCTGAGAAATACCCTCTGCCGGATAAGTTTTCTTTCTCGCAATTGGCTGCCTATTCCAGTTGCCCTCTGCAATACAAGTTTGCTTTCATTTTGAAGATTCCTGCTTCGACTGATAAAGCTTCGCTCATTTTCGGCCGGGTACTGCACAATACTTTATATAATTTTCTTTTACCATTTTTGAGTGAGCGGCGAATCTTGCAAGGCGACTTGTTTGCCGGGCTGGAAAAAACTGCGAGCGAGCTTGAACAGCAGCGAGCCCGAACCGCGCTACTGAATGAAGAACGACTCATGGAGCTATATGCCGAGTTCTGGCAGGACGACGGCTATGCTTCCAAAGAAGAGCGTGATAAATATCAGATCAAGGGTCGCGAGGCTTTGAAAAAGTTTCTGATCGCCTATAAGGCTGGTCCAACTGATACCGAGATTTTGTTTCTGGAAAAAAAGTTTTCCTTTAAGATCGGCGGCGCTGTCATTAAAGGCGCTATCGATCGCGTCGATAAGTTAAGCGATGGAACCTTGGAGGTAGTTGATTATAAGACCGGTAAAAACAAGGAGAAGCTAGAGTTTAAGGATAAGCGGCAGCTAATCTTGTATCAGTTATTTCTGGAAGAGTTCTTAGGCATCAAAGTCAGCGCTCTCAGTTATTATTATCTGGAAAGCGGCGAAAAGTTTTCATTCCAAGCTAAGGAAAAAGACATTACTAAACTTCGTCTCGATATACTGGAGGAGATTGCCGCAATCAATAAGCGCGATTTTACGCCGACGCCCTCGCCTATGTGTAAGTTCTGTGACTTTAATTCAATTTGTGAATTCCGGGAGGTTTAAAATATCTATATGCCAATTACTGAAGCCGAGCGCTTAATTAGTCCGATTGAAAGACAAGGTGATGTAGCCCTTGATTTATCGTTGCGCCCCAAATCGTTTCGGGAATATGTGGGCCAGCAGAAGATTAAGGAGAACCTGGAAATAACTATTGCGGCTGCTAAAAAAAGGGGAGAAGCAATTGAACATATCCTGCTATACGGCGCTCCTGGTCTGGGCAAGACGACTTTAGCCCATGTTATCGCTAATGAAATCGGGGCTAACATCCGCGTGACGTCGGGCCCGGCTATTGAAAAGAGCGGTGACTTGGCGGCCATTTTGACTAACCTTGAGGCGGGAGATATTTTATTTATTGATGAAATCCATCGCTTACCCAAAGTCGTTGAGGAAATATTATATCCGGCGATGGAGGACTATGCGCTGGATATTATTATGGGTAAGGGGCCGAGTGCCCGGACTTTGCGTTTGGATTTGCCGAAGTTTACTATTATCGGCGCCACGACTTTAGCCAGTTTACTGTCGGCTCCTCTGAGAGATCGCTTTGGTGTGACACACCATCTTAATTTTTATGAGAATCAAGATATTGAGAAAATTATCGGACGCAGCGCCGGCATCTTAAATGTGCGCATGGATGAGGAGGCTCGGCGGGAAATCGCCGGCCGCAGTCGCCGGACGCCGCGTATCGCTAATCGCTTATTGAAACGCGTTCGAGATTATTGTGAGGTAAAAAGCGATGGCCAGGTTTCCTTGCTGACTAGTTTGGAGGCCTTTAAGACATTAGAGGTTGATGAACTAGGTCTTGACTTGGTTGATCGCCGTATCCTGGAAACCATTATCCACAAGTTTAAGGGCGGTCCGGTCGGCTTGAATACTTTAGCAGCGGCTAGCGGCGAAGAAATGGATACGATTGAAAATATTTACGAGCCTTATCTTATGCAATTAGGCTTCTTGGACCGTTCGCCACGCGGGAGGTTAGTGACTGCTCTTGGATATCAGCACCTGGGTTTAAAAAATATGGCTGAAAAGTAAGAATATTATATGTATCAGACTAGTGATTTTGATTATAATTTACCCGCTGAGTTAATTGCTCAACAGCCTAGCAGTCCTCGTGACCACTGTCGCTTGCTGGCGCTTAATAAATTAACCGGTGACTTTCAGCATCACGTTTTTTATGACATTGTCGATTATTTAAATAAAGGCGACGTTTTGGTCTTAAATGATTCTAAGGTTTTTCCGGCTCGCCTCTTGGGTCATAAAAAAAATAGCGGCGGAGCGGTTGAAATATTTTTGCACCATAAAATCAAATCTGATGTTTGGGAATGCATGGTAGGCGGTCGCGTTCGCGAGGGAATGGAAATCACTTTTCCTAAGTGCCGCCTGAGCGCACAAATCATAAAAAATAATGAAGACGGTACCTGGCAAGTTAAGTTTAATCAGTCCGGTGCAGAATTTATGAAGTCGGTATCGAGAATCGGGATTGTACCATTACCCCCGTATATCAAAAGGACGGATAAAATAAGCAGCGATAAGCAAAATTATCAGACCGTCTTTGCTGATGACAACAAGGCTGGGTCGGCAGCCGCGCCGACTGCCGGACTGCATTTTACAGATCGCCTCTTGAAGAAAATTAAGGCGAAGGGCGTAAAAATAGTGACAGTGACGCTACATGTCGGGCTCGGTACTTTTGCCGCCGTCAAGACTGAAAATATTTTGGACCATAAAATGCATAGCGAGTGGGCTGAAATAAACGCGAAAGCTGCGAAGGTCATTATGAGAGCTAAACAAGAAGGGGGACGAATTATTCCAGTTGGCACCACCAGCTGTAGGACTTTAGAGTCTGCTGATTGGAGTAAGTTTCAGAGGGAACATAATCAAGGTCAAATCAAGGCCCAGTCGTTTTGGACCAATATATTTATTTATCCTGGGATCAAGCTGAAGATTGTCGATGCCTTAATAACTAATTTCCATTTGCCCAAATCAACACTGCTTATGCTCGTTAGTGCTTTAGCGGGCAAGGAAAACATTGACGAGGCATATCGTCAAGCCATAGTCAATCACTACCGCTTCTTCAGTTATGGTGATGCGATGTTTATTTACTAAATGTTAGATAAAATCACTCATTTGATTTTTTGGTATTTTTCTGATACAGTAGTGCTTGCGTTAGTCAATATATTTATATTTTTTACGATATGAAGAAGTTTTTTTTGTTCGTTTGGGAAATCACCAAGGTAATTGCTATTTCCTTGGCTATTATCTTGCCGGTCCGATACTTTCTGATTCAACCCTTCTATGTTAAAGGGGCTTCAATGGAACCGAATTTCCATGATCATGAATACTTAATCATCGATGAGCTCAGTTATCGATTTGCTCAACCGGAACGCGGCCAGGTTATTGTTTTCCGTTATCCGCGCAATCCCCAAGAGTATTTCATTAAGCGAGTTATCGGTTTGCCTGGCGAAGAAGTGCAGATTAAGGATGGTAAAGTGCTGATTTTTAATTCAGAGAATCCTGATGGCCTAGCTATTAATGAGAAGTATCTGGCGGGTGAGTTAATTACTTTCGATTCCAGTGAATTAAAGGTGGCTGTCGGGCCGGATGAGTATTTCGTGCTTGGTGATAATCGGGCTGCTTCAAAAGACTCTCGCAGTTTTGGCCCCGTAAATAAAAGTTTTGTGACCGGTAAAGTTTTGTTTCGAGGTTGGCCGCTGAAGGACGTCACTGTTTTTGATAAGAATTATTGGAATCAATATAATAAATAAAGAATATATGCCTAGAAGAAAAAAAGGAGAGTTGGAGCCCGTCAAGCCCGCTGTGCGTAGAAGTGAAAAGACTCCGAGTCGCCTTTTAGGGATGAAGGATTGGGTTGGGGCGGAATGTCGCTATTTTGACTTTATCGTTAATAAAGCTAATGATTTTGCTAAGATCTATAGCTTTACGCCGATTAAGACTCCGATTTTGGAGAGCTATGACTTATATAAGAAGTCAACTCGTCATGGGGCTGAACGCGAATTTTATCCTGTAGAGGGCGAAAAGAATGAAAAAATGGTCCTGCGTCCGGAGATCACTCAGGGTATTATTAGGGCCTATCTGGAAAATAATATGGGTGAGTCAGGCTTGCCATCGCGGCTATTTTCTCTTGGTCCGATTTTCCGTCATGAAAAATTACAAACTGGACATTATCGCGAATCAACTCAGATGAGCTTAGAGATCATTGGAGAGGATAAGCCGTTAGCAGAAGCTTTGCTGATTACAGTGGCTCATAATTTTTTTACCGAGTTAGGAATAAAGACTCAAGTTCAAATAAACAGCATTGGTACAGCTGAATGTCATAAAGAATATAGTAATAAGCTCGGTGCTTTCTATAAAGAAAGAGGGCGCCGGTCCAAGCTCTGTAATCAATGCAAAAATAATTTATTGAAGAATCCTCTGAGCTTGCTTGATTGTAAGGACGATGACTGCATTAAACTTCGCGAAGAAGCGCCTCAGATTGCTGATTATTTATCAGAAAGCAGTCGCGAGCATTTCACGAAGACCCTAGAATTCTTAGATGAGCTTAATATCAGTTATAATTTTAGCCCGTACCTCGTGCGCGGCCTGACTTATTACAATGATACCGTTTTTGAGTTCTGGCCGATAAATGACGATGGTTCGCTTTTAGGTAAGATTGCTCTCGGTGGCGGTGGACGATACGATTCCTTGGTGGAAAATCTGGGTGGAGTCTCAACTCCGGCCATTGGTTTGGCTATCGGTGTTGAAAGAACGCTGGCCCGCGTTAAGGATCGCCAGCTCTTGATTAAAAGCCAGGAAGAAGATATAGTGTTTATTGCCCAGTTGGGCGACCAGGCTAAGCTCAAATCTTTGCAATTATTCGATGATTTGCGTGGTGCCGGATTTAATGTACGCCAGTCTTTTGCCTCAGATAGCTTAAAGATACAGCTTGAGGAGGCCACTGCCATGCAAGCAAAAACTTGTTTAATCCTAGGTAAAAAAGAAATAATGGATGGAACAATCTTGATGCGGGACATGGATTCAGGTGCCCAAGAAACTGTCGTTTACAAGAAAATCAAAGAAAGATTATTAAAAAAAGATAAATTAATCGAGAAAAGATTAAATAATAGAAAGGAAGGTGGACTTTATGGCGGACTTTAAGAGAAAGCCAGGTGAAAGTTTTGAAAGTTTCTTGAGAAAATTCAAGAAAGGCTTGAAAAATAGCAAGCGCTTAGAAAAGGCGCGTTCAAAACAGCACTTGGAACCTAAAAAAACCAAGCAAAAGCAGAAAAAACACGCATTAATCGGGTTGGATTTGCGTAAGAAAAATGAGTTTTTACGTAAAACTGGCAAATTACCGGAAAGCACAATGCGTTCCTAGTAGAAATATTGAAAAGTATATAAAAAGATCCTCGTTTGAGGGTCTTTTTGTATATATTTTCGGTTTTTAATGTTTGTTTATGATCTAGCCTTGCGTGCCACTGTTATTGTGTAGTACAATAATCCTGTAAATATGGGGTTTTGATCATTAACAACTTATAATTTATCTGATATGAATAAATTTTTGCAATCCGCTTGTGAAAAATTCGTCTTACTGGCATTTGTTTCAATGTTCGCTGTCGGCCTAGTATATATCGTTCTTGGTATTATTGATATTTGCTGGCAGATAGATCTGATTGACGAGCTAAGTAATGTGCTCGTGATAATGTATTTGTTATGCTTGGCAAATATGTTGATGTCGCTGTTATTGCATTATTTGCGTGAGCTAATTTATGGAGCAAGTACGCTAAATAGATTACCAGCTTGGTAAATATATTCAAGACTAAGTCCTGCCGCCGCTAACAATAGCTGGCGGTTTTTTTATTTGTTTATACCCGGAATAAAGCGCTTGATGTTGTCCAGGGTAGATTTTTTAGCAAATTGCTTGATGCGGTCTTTAGCTCTTTTAGTTTTAACAAACTTTAGCCAGTCCCGATTCGGATGCGGCCGTTTTTTTTCAATAATAATATCCACGAAGTCACCATTTTTGAGCTCTTGGTCTAGGCGCCCGAGGCGGTCATTAACTATCACGCCCGTCGCCTTATTGCCAATATTGGAATGGACGGCATAGGCAAAGTCTACTGGGGTTGCTCCTTCCGGTAGCTCAAAAACATCTCCCTTAGGCGAGAAGACGAAGATACGATCTCGGAAAATATCGAGCTTGATCTTTTTAACAAATTCGTTAGTATTGGTAATTTCTTTTTGGATCTCGATAATCTCATCAACCCAGGTCGGTGCTTTATAGGTCGCTTGGCCACGTTGATGTTTATAGTACCAATGAGCAGATAAGCCATAAATGCTTTCTTCGTGCATTTCCTGGGTTCTGATTTGGAATTCAGTGGTCTTGCCTTCGGGACCGAAGATAGTCGTATGTAGCGAACGGTAGCCGTTGGGCTTGGGAACAGCGATATAGTCTTTGAATCGATTGGGCTTCGGTTTCCAAATCGTGTGAATGATACCGAGCGCTTTATAGCAATCATCAATCGTCGGAACGATCAGGCGAAGGGCGAAAACGTCATAGATTTCGTCAAATTGCTTATCCTTCTCCTGCATCTTGCGATAAATACTGTATAAGTGTTTAAACCTGACCTCGATATTGTATTTTAATCCGGACTCTTCCAGTTTTGGAGTCAAAATGCTTTTTAAGTTATAGAAAAAGCGGTTGCGCTCAATCTTTTTCTCAACTTCGTATTTATACTCCAGTTCATGATACTTATCCGGGAAAAGAACTTTGAAACAGATGTCCTCCATTTGCCATTTTAAGCGCCCGATACCGAGTAATCCGGCAATGGGGGCGTAAATTTCCAGGGTTTCTTGGGCAATACGCTTCTGTTTTTCCGGCGGCAGGTTTTCTAAGGTTCGAAGATTATTGAGTCGATCGCAGAATTTAATAAAAATGACTCGTAAATCGCTGGCCATGGCTAAAAACATCTTCTTGAGGTTTTCCCGATAGCGTTCTATGCCGCGATATTTTATTTTTCCCAATTTTGTCACGCCTTCAACTAGAGTAGCAATTTCCGGGCCGAATAATATTTTAACGTCTTCAAGTGTTCTGTCAGTATCTTCCGGCACGTCATGCAATAAGCCGGCCACCACGGTGGCTAGGTCAGCCTTAATTTCAGCTAATATGTAGGCAGTGTGCAGGGGGTGCTGGATATACGGTTCGCCGCTTTTGCGAAGCTGGCCCTGATGCGCTTCATTGGCAAAATCATAAGCGATGGCGATGATCGAAGGATCTTCGTCGGGATGATTTTCTTGAAACTTTTTTATAACCCTATCGATTTTCATAGAAGCAAGTATAAAACGGTAAAACCCTTTTTCATTTACGGCTGTTTGTGTTATAATGGAAGCATTCAGATTGTACCATAAAGCGCGCCAGTTTAAAAACTTTTATCACTTTAAACAATGGCTAAATATATAAAACATAGAGGCTTATCATTAAGCCTAATTATCGTTATCGCGGCGGCAAGTTATTTCATTCTTGGTGCCAGTTTTGCGTCTGCGCAAGACTTCGGAATTAATCAGGTTAACAATGGTCTGGGCGGCGCCTTGAGTTCTACTGACCCCCGAATTATTATTGGTCGCATTATTCAGTGGGCCTTAGGTTTCTTAGGAGTGATTGCCGTCGGCCTGATTATGTATGCCGGTTTCCTGTGGACCACTTCTGGCGGCGAAGAAGAAAAAATTTCTAGTGCCAAAAAGATTTTAACTAACGCTCTTATAGGCTTGGCTATAATTTTGTCTGCCTGGGGTATTACAACTTTCGTTCTGTCGCGCTTAATGGCCGCTACTGGCGCAAATGTAGGAACTGATTTAAATGGTCCTGGCGGAAATTCTTTGAATGCCGGCGCCGGAGCAATTGGTGCCTGTACAATAGCAGGCACTTATCCGGAAGACGCTCAGACTGATGTACCGCGCAATACCTCCATCATGGTAACTTTTAAGGAAGAGATGAAATTAGATTCGGTCTGTGTTAATACTGCCGGTTCGGCTTGCGCTTGCGACGCAGCCGATTGTAATAAAATAAATCCGTTGGCTATTAGAATATATAAGACTGAGCTGGGTGACGCTTGTACGAGTACGGCTTGTCCTAGTACTAACGCTAATATAACTAATGTTCTGGTTAGTGTGACGGGAGTAAACAAGACTTTAGTCCTGATGCCGCTGACACCATTAGGGTCAACCAACGCTAATACTGGATACACTATTAAGCTGACTAATGATTTTGAAAAATTGGATGGCACTTCAATGTTCCGGAGCTGCTCGGCCGACTTCGCTCAGTGGTCGTTTACCGTCAATACAAATTTTGATTTGACGCCGCCGGTAGTTGCACCTGCAGGAATTTTTCCATTGCCCGACAATCAGAAAGATCTTTTTAAGGTTGTAACTCCAGCGGCCGCTGCTACTGGCGCCATCCTTATCAGTTCTTGTCCGAACACTTATTCGGCCGCCAGTGTTAATAGCATTAACCCGGCAGGTGCTACCGTCGTTTTAAATTATCATGGCGCATTATCGAGCTTGAAAGTAGCTGTGCCGGCTGATGCTCCGGACAAAGCTCAGTTATTCGATGCAGCCAATAACCTGCTCGGTGCCGCTGATTTTAATGCGAGCGGCGAGGCGGTATTCGCAAATTATTTAACCTTGACAGCTGCCAGTCATCCGGCCGGCAGTCTTTGGACAATCTCGATTTCCCCGGAAAGACTGGCTGACACTTTGACTATTAATGATACAGTTTACACATTCGCCAGGACTGGAGCGAATAACAATATCGCCGTACCGGCAATTTGTAATGCCGGCACACAGGCCAGTAATATTCAGGCAAAGTTGAGTGGCCATGAGGCTATCAATGTCGGACTGAGTGGCACAACTGTAAACTTAAGCGCAAAAGTAGCCGGGGCTTCAGGAAACACCGTAGCTGTAACCACTTCCAATAATACTGCCTTATTGGTTCGTCCTTTATCCGGCGGCCAGGACAGACAAGAATTAAGCCAATCAAACGATAAGCAAGACCGGCCGATGAATTCCGCTATCCAGATTAATTTTAATGAAGCCATTAACCCAGTCACTGTTTCCGGAACCGCTAGCGAAGTAGCGAATTTTATCAAGGTGGTAAACGCTAATGCCTCGAGCACTTTAGCTGGAGGTGGCTGCACTAGAAATTCTGATTGTCGTTCATATAGCTGCCAGAATAATGTCTGTGTCGGTAGTTTCTTGGGCGGAAAATTTAAAGTCAGTAATGGCTATAAGACTTTAGAATTTATCTCGGACGTTAAATGTGGTGTTAATGGATGCGGCGAGGAAATTTATTGCTTACCGGCGTCCAGTCATTTAGCTATTGAGTTGGTTTCGGCAAATTTAAAAACTTGTACAGCTAATTCAGATTGCGCCGCCTCCGCTCCTTATAACATTTGCGCTCCGACTTCTTTAGGATACCAGACTTGCCAGGATGCGCAGGGGCATAATTATCCTTTGGCGAATTTGAGCAGTCTTGACGGTATTGTGGATGCGGCCACCAATTCTTTTGATGGCGACAGAAATACTTATGCGGAGGGGCCTCTGGACTTTTATGATGATAATTACAGCACAACAGTTAATGTTAATAAGAAGGATAAATACAAATGGTCTTTCTATATTAATGACACGATCATGCTGACACCGCCGCAGATAACGTCAATTTCTCCGATTCAGGGACAGAGCGGTATAAATTTAGCCGACCCTATCACTATCAGCTTTAACGGCTTAATGCTTAATAGCACTCTGGACACCGGCAGCGTCATCGTTAATAATGGGACATCAACTTTTGAACATAAGCTGATAAATCTGCGAGCATCTTCGCCTAGCGCCTTAGGATATTGGATTACCAGTGAAAATAAAGACGTGTCTCCTTTGGATGGGGAGCCTGACCTGACAATTACCAAGATTAATCATTCGCCTTTTGCAGAATCTCTGACTTTCCGGGCGCAAGTCGGTTCTGGAGTCAAAGATATTTACCAAAATTGCTATAAGCCGAGCATTGGTCCGGGCTGTATTGCCACTGAGGCTCAGCCGTCATGTTGTTTTGGTTCTCCGAGTAGCGCCTTGGGGGCAGATGGTAATTGCCAGTAGCTTTCAATCTGTCGCAGCGGCAGAATTAATTCGCGTATATTAAATTTGTGAATAGAATCTCTAAAAAAAATCTATTAATCTTTTTCCTAATTTCAGCCGGACTTCTGGTTTCAAATTTTGTGCTGGCTCAAGGATTTGGCACTAATGAAGTCGGCACCGGTTTGAATGGGGCTCTTGCCACTACTGATCCGCGCACAATTGTCGGCCGGATTATTAATATCGCTTTAGGTTTTCTAGGAGTTATTGCCGTCGGCTTGATTATTTATGCAGGTTTTTTATGGATGAGTTCCGGAGGCGATGAAGAAAAACTGACTAAAGCCAAAAGTTTACTCAAGAATGCGGTAATTGGTTTAGTAATTGTGCTATCGTCATGGGCAATTGCGACTTTTATTATTTCCCGTTTAAGCGGTGCGACTAACGGTTCGTCTAGCGGCTGTCTCGATGGCGAGAGCATGTCTTGTGGTTGCGGCGGTGCCATGGTTTGTAGCGGGGGATCATATGGATCTTGTGTCGGTTCTAATTGTAGCGGCGGCGGAGGCGGCAATGCTCCGACTAGTTGCGACTCCAATATAAATCCTGGCTGTCAGGCAGCGGCTCAAATCTGCGCTCCGAGCGATTATTGCGATGCTGGCGATTGTGGCTGTAAGCCGAGAGGGAATCTGGGTGATCCTTGCGATAGCGATTTAACTAACGCCACTTGCGATGCCGATAATAACCATTGTTCAGAATATTTAACCTGTAACCCGACGTCCTGTACTTGTTTTGGTCCGCCAGTCATTACTGCTATCAGCCCGAACGGCGGTTTCTGTGACAATAATCCGAATCAGACCTGTAAAGTCGACAGTGATTGTGCCACTACATGCAATATTGCTACACCGAACGGCGCTGTCGGTAATTTTATAACAATCATTGGTAAGAATTTCGGTTCGTATTCGGCTACGACCAGTAAGGTAGTATTTGAAGGCAATGGTAATCCCCGCGATGGCCGCAATCCAGTCGAACTTAATTCTGCCTGCGCCAATACTTGGAGAGATACTGAAATTGTCATTGCGGTGCCGAGCGGCGCTAGTGTCGGATCTATTAAAGTTGTGAATGCTGACAATCTTGAGGACACGACCGGTAATACTTATGGGCCGGATATTGCAGATTTTCAGGTTAATAATATTTCCCGCCCGGGTTTATGCTATTTGAGTCCGAATACCGGAGCATTGAGTTCACAAGTTGGGTATCAGGGTATAAATTTATTTTCCGGTAGCGCCTATTTTGGTAATTATCAGAGTAATGTTCAGGCGCTCAGCTCCAGTTTCAGTAACCCGGTCGGCTTAACTGGCACATCTACTACGCCAAATATCAGATCTGGACAGTCCGGCAGTTTTGTGCAGAATAATATCAATGGACATGCAGAGAAAAGTAATTTTTTAAGTTTTACAAAAGAGCCTGAGCCGGGAGAGGGTCCTTTTATTTCTTCATTCCTGCCGACCGCTGGGAACGCCGGACAATACGTGACGATTCGAGGTAATGGTTTTGGCGGTGCTCGCGGTTCCTCTCAAGTATTTTTTGGTAACACTGAAGCAGCTTATGATTTTCCAGACATGTGCCTCAATTCAGTCTGGAAGGATAATCAGATTGTCGTTAAAGTGCCGGCCGGATTGGTTGATGGATATCAAACAATCAAGATTGTTCGGGGAACTACTACGATTGATACTCAGAAATTGAACCCGAATACTTTTCATTCTGATGCAAATTTAGATTTGAGCAGCAGTATTTGTAAGATTGAACCTGAATTTGGCCCTATCGCTACGCCGGTAACTTTCTGGGGTGAATATTTTGGTCAATTGAATAATGTCGGCCTTGTGCACTTTAATAATCAGAAATCCGCCACCGGCACGATTGCTAAAGATGGCCGGGCAGACACCATTCAGGCCAAAGTCCCAGTAGGCTCAATTACTGGTCCGGCTCGGGTGATTAAGAATAGCAAATGGGGCAATGAAGTAAACTTTTCTATCGGAGAATGTAGTTCCAATTCTGATTGTGGCACAAAGGTCTGCTGCCCGCAGAATACTTACGGCAAGGGGCGCTGTGTTGACACCCTGGATAATTGTTTTATCAATATCCCGACTTCAGTTTTTGAATGGAGTTTTAATACGGGCTTTTCAACAACCACGCCAAATCCATATGCTTATAGCTGTTCCGGCCTGGCCTCTTATTTCGGATCCTGCCAGACCGGCGCGACTTGTCCGAATGTTCCGGGAACTTGTTCTCCTTATGCCGGAGGCGGATCGAAGATTGTCGGCGCTTGCGATTATTCCTGCAGCACTGTCAGTGGTTGCGGTGAACTGGGTTTGAATAATTGCACCTATGACGCCTCTTTAGATAAATGCGTTAAGAATGGCGCCGGCGCGACTTGCGACCTGCCGACTTCATTATCTTATACCTTGGGTGGGAAAAATTTCACTACTCCGCAAACTTGCAATAAAGACAAACATTGGGAAATCACTATACCGACCTCTTGCCCAAATGGCTGGACCCGGTCGACTGGTAATCGCTGTGTGAGCTTAACTTCCGATTGTTCTGTTTGTTCGACTGATTTCACTTGCCAGAATATTTCTGAAGTCGGACACTGTGTTTCCGCCAAGATTTGTGCTGCCGGAGCAACTTGCTCTGATAATCCAAATGTCGGAGAGCCTGATAAATGCATTGTCCCTGATCAGCCTAAATGCGATTGTTGTTGTACTATAGGCCAAGATGCTCGTGACTGCTGTGCGCCTTTGACCTGCCAGGGAACGTGTGGGTCAGATACTGGAAAGACTACCGGTGCTACGTTGGGTAGTTGCGGGGGTTGTGCTTCTGTGGGAACGACAGCAGCTGAGCATGATGCTGCTTGTAATTGCGCTGACCATGGCGGTCAATTCTGCGATACTAGCAATACTGCTTTTCCGAGCGGTGTTTGTACTGATTGCTCTAACCTCACCGGATCTGAGTGTGCTGATCATAGCAATGCTTGTTGTTTAGATTCCAAAAAGACTGCTACCTCAGCCGATGATATTTGTCGCGGCGGCGATGGTACTCTTATTTCTTCTATTCCCGGCAATCCTTCTTTCGGATATTGCGCCTATTATGATTGTTCGGCGACTAACCCGACACAATGTGCATCGAGCACACCGGTAAAAATTGGAAATTATCCGAGCATTGGGGCCTGTACTGCAGATTGTGTTAATTCTGATCCATGTCCCGGTTTAGATTTTACCGCTTGCAGTGCTAATTCTCGTTGCTGTTTTAATTCTAATAAGACACCAGCTCCAGGCGATGACTCTTGTACTTTAGGAACCGCGATTACCGGCGGAGCTGATAATGGTTATTGCGCTTACTATAATTGCGAAGCCATTCCTCTGACCAATGAAAATATTTGTGCTAGTTCAACACCTGTGAGACTCGGTACTTTTGATAGTCTAACTACCTGTGTTGATAATTGTGCAAATCCTCCAACTGGACCTGGTTTAACTTGCGCTGGTAGTGCTTCTTCAACTTGCGCGACCGACAAATGTACTTTTGCCGGATTTGGCTGTTTCTCTCCGAGCGGACAATTAGGCACGCTCGATACTGACTGCGGTACTTGCTGCTGTCAGCCTGGCGCAACTACGGATGCTTGCACAGCCCTGAACCCGAAACTCCAATGTTTAGCTGATAAGGGTAATTGTTCAGGCGCTAGCCGCGGACTATGTTGCGGCTGCTCAAGCGATAATGAATGTGGCTCACCGGAGACTGTCGGCTGTGGACAAGACACTTGCTGCGAAGCTCGGCCAGCCATCGTCAGCACTTCACCGGCGCACATGGAAGATGAGGTCTGTCGTAATTCAGTTATCCAGGTAAACTTTAATCAGAAGATGGATATCTCTAGCTTACAAAACAATATCATGTTGCTTGAAGAGAGAGTCTATGGTAACGGAGTTTGCCCGTCCGGCACTTTTGTGGCTGAGGCCGATTCTATTGATCACTTATTAGCTCTGCAGAGTAAAGGTTTAATTACCAAAATATTGACTGCCATTAAGTACGAATGGAAAAGCTTGGCTATGAAATTCTCTGACCAGGCCTTAGCCGATACACCAAATTCCAATAATCTATATTGTGCTGTCCCGGGAACTGCCAGCGGAGAGACGACCGGAGAAACTTCTTCTGCTTCCTTTGCGCCTCGAAAACTTTTAAATGCCTCTTCTAACTATTATTTTGTTGTTTTGGGCGATGCCGCTTTAAACAGCCAGTCGGGCGTGCTGAGTTATTCTGGAATAGGATTTAACGGATTGGGTTATTTAAATGTTGATACCAGCTCATATATTCCCGGAGAGAATATTAGCTTGAATGGCAAGAATTATCCGAATTCCCAGATTATTAAATTCTCAACTTTGTCTGATCAGGGCCCGATGGCCGGAATTTGCGCCATTAATGATGTCAAAGTTTCTCCGTCCTCATATTTGTTTAACACTACAGAAAACGGCCTGGATGAAAAAGATGCAGATGTGAGTGATAAGACTTTTGATACTGTAGTTGATAAAGATAAGGTCTTCACTGCTCAGGCCTATAGCTTGGGCGGACAGCCAATTCAACCAACTACTGGCTATTTCTGGACCTGGACTTTCCAGAATCCTAATCCAGCTGTCGCCTCAATCTTACCCGTCACCGGTTTAGCTAGAAATAAAGTTTTTGTGTCTGCGACATCAGGAGCAACCGACGCGGAAGCCCAAGTCAAGGCCACAGTTAATATGAGTAATTTTAGTGGCGGTATTTGCGCCAGTGGTACTTGTTCTTGTACTGATGAAATTTGCTCAAATAATTGTTGCAATGTCTATTCCGGAGGAAATAACTATAACCATGCCGCTAATATTTATGTTTTCTCTTGTAAAAATACCTGGCCGCCAGTAGCTGCTAACGGTCTTTGGTCTCCTTGGGCCGACAATTGTACCGGTTCAATTGGTGGTAGTTGCTCAGATTATAATTATAAGTTCTATTATTGCCGCGATGCAGGAACATCCGGAACGCTAGATGATTTACCAGCTATCATTAACCGGGCTGTTATTCGCGGGCAAGGATCTAACTTAGTTTGCAGTACTGATAAGAACACCTGTTCGAACATCGGTTCGGCTTGCGGTCCTGATCAAAATAATGACGGATCGGCCGATGGCTTATGTATTTGGAGTGTGCTTAAAGAATCATATTTCTTCCGCGAAGCCAGTATTTCCGGTGGCGACATTAGTTCAGTTACTGATTTGCAAACCGGTGGGGCAGTGAGAGTAAACTGGCAATCCTCAGCTAGTCAAGTCGGTTCTTATAAAGTTTATTACTTAAAGTCAGGCAAGGGAGCGATGCTCGAGAAGGCGGTGGGCTTAGGCGCTTGTACTTTATCAGGTAATACATATTCATGTAGCACCACCTTAACCGGCCTGACCAATAATGTCCCCTATGTCTTTAAGCTCAGTGTTATTTCAACGAATAAGGTTGAGAGTCCTTTGTCTGTAGAAAAGACAATTACTCCGACTGATAAGACACCTCCAGCCACTCCAGGTAGTTTTGGCTTGATTATTTCTAGTTCCACAGCCATATTCAAATGGAATGTTATTGATGGGGCCACGTCGTATCGTTTATATCATGGTATTAAATCAGGCGCTTATGGTGAATCTTTCGATTCTTTATCAGCTGCTGCTACTTTAAGTTTTAATTCTTCGCAATTTGAATTTAAGAATGATTATTTTGCCGTTAGTGCGCTTGACAGCTATAAGAACGAAAGTGCGAAGTCACAAGAGATATTTTGTAATAACGGTCAATGCGCCCCGATTAACTAGGTATGCTAATCTTTGTGAAGTATGATTAAGAATAGGAGAATATTAACCATTGGGGCGGTGTTGTTACTAATTGTATTTTTAGCGGATGCTAATTATTCTCAGGCTCAGACTTCCGGTTCTTTAACTGACTCCGACGCCATCGCCGTCCGCATCATCTCCAATCCCGATCACTTCAGTATCGCTCGCTGGTATGAAGCTCAAGGATTTCAAGGTTCACCTCAAGCTCTCGTTGT
>VFKX01000078.1 GCA_009885285.1 Candidatus Falkowiibacteriota bacterium | reverse complement strand
TCCTTTAAAACTAGCCCATTGAGCATCGGTATAAATAGCCCAAAAAAGTCTTAGTAAATTTTCAAATAAAATAAATATTATCAAAAAAAGGATAAATTTTTTATCGGAAATTCCTTTCTTAAAGAAGAAGAAGATAATTATAGGCAATAGAAAATAAAACCATTCCTCAATTACTAAGCTCCATGAAACTTGCATAAAGTCAATACCAACAAAGTTATTCTGCAAAAAAACAAAGTACACCAAAACTTTTCCATTTAAAGAACTATCAATAAATAGAAATTTTAAAATGACTGCCAAATAATACATAGGCAAGGTTCTAAACCATCTTTGTCTCCAAAAATGAAAAAGTGTTTTAACTCTAATTTCTTTGGAAAAATCTTTTATAATTATTTGTCCTATTAAAAAGCCGCTGAGAACAAAAAATGTCTCTACTCCCAAATTGCCTATTTTAATTTCGCCAATTTTAGAAATGCCAAGGTGTGATATAAAAACCAATATAATAGCAATTGCTCTTATCAAATCTAAACCGAAATTTCTGCTCTTCAAATTCAATTTAATTGTGATTTTTGATTTTAAAACTTTCAATAACATCTGCAACGACCTTATCCCAAGTATGATTTTTAAAAACCTTTGACTGAAAATTAAGTGCAATTTTCTTTCTTAATTTTTCATCATTTAACAACTTATCAATTGTATTTGTTAATTCATTTTGATTGGGTTCAATAAGTAATCCATCTTCTCCATCTACCATAACATCTTTTACAGGTATTGTATTAGGAGCAATAATTGGTTTTCCCATTGCCCCATACTCGAATATTTTTACAGGCGAACCATACCAGTTAGATTTAGCCATTACAGCTATGTCCATTAAATCAATATAAGTATAAGCATCATCGTGATTAACCTTTCCTGTAAACATTACCTTATCCTGAATGTTCAATTCCGCACATCTTTTTTTAAGGTCGTCTAATATCAAACCATCTCCAACTATTAATAATTTAACATCACTTTTTCTCTTAAAAACTTCCGCCATAGCTTCTATAAGAATATCAACCCCATGATATGGAAATATCGAACCTACAAATCCAACAACTTTATAATTTGCCAGTTGATATTTTTTAATTATTTCCCCTTTTAATTTTTCATTAACTTTTATCTGCAAAGGATTTACAGCATTTGGAATTACCTTAATTTTACTATTATCTTTTAAATAACTTGAATAATATTTTTTTAATGCGGATGATACTACATAAACTTGATTAGGAAATTCTACCTGCATTTTTTCAACCCTTTTACATAAATTATAAAGCAAGGTATTTGCTTTTTCAAACACTTTTACTTCTTCAATAAATGGAGCATTAATTTCCATTACATGAAATATTTTTTCACTTCTGGCTATCTTCATTCCTGAGGTTTGAAGATGCGCAGCTCTCTCATATATAACTTCAGGGTTAAAAGCAGTTACATTTTTTCGTAAAATTTCGGTGGCTATTTTATCTATTCTTAGAATCTGTAATTCCTTAACAGTTCTCCATACGATAGCAGGAATTATTTTTTTAAATATTTGTTTAATTGTCGCTCCATTTATACTTTTTTGTTGGCTAATAGTTATAGTTCTTGGAGGAGAGATGATATCCGCTATTATAACTGGAAGCACTTCATGCCCTTGATTACGCAAAGAAACAATCACTTCTCGCATATGAGTCCCAGCACCATTTTGATCGCTTAAAGACAACTGAGTATGGGAAGAATAGTATAAAATTTTCATTTGTTTTTCAACTTCATTAACCTAAAAACAAAAAATATTTTTTCGGCAATTACAAATCCAACTATTTTATAAGAAATGATGTATAACTTAGATGTAGCTTGAGAAGACTCAGGAATATACTTGCCAAGCACATGCTTTTGATAATAATTTACTCCCTGTATTTTATCACAAGAGTACAACGCTCTGATGCTATCAAAAACTATAGATTTTAATACTTTTGTTATTTCGAAATTTAATTTTTCTCCTTGAGCTAAATAATTCCATATTTGAATTCTAAGATCAATATACCTTAACCAATTTTGTGCTCTACTCGAATTTGATATTGAATTTTGATCTTGATTTTTTATAATTGTATTGAAAGAGTCGTCAAAAATCACCTCTGCATTAGCTTTTAAAAGTTTAAACATCAAATTAGATTCTTGACTGCTGGAGAGAATATCCCACCCCCCTACTTCTACAATTTTTTCTTTTCTCCAAAGATTTGAACTCGTTATACCTAATCTGCCTTTCACCAAACCTATCCAACTATTTTTTGCAATTTCAATTTTACTTCTTTCGCTATTTTTTTCATACAGATAACTCCCTACTACAATATCAAAATGATTGTTTTTAATCAATGTAATTTGATGCTCAATTTTATTTGGCAACAAAACATCATCTGCATCTAAAAATTGAATCCACTCTCCGTTTGATTCAGCTAGGCCCTTATTCCTAGCAAATGAAGCCCCTTTACTTTTCTCAGAATATATTTTAATTTTTCCCGTGTGTGTGTGTTCTAAATTCTTCAAAACAGACAAAGTAGAATCTATGGAATTATTATCTACACAAATTATTTCTATTTCTTGATATGATTGAGCTAAAACAGAATCAACACACTCTGAAATGTACCTTTCGGCATTGAAACAAGGTATTATTACTGAAACTAGCATGTAAATTATTTTAGTTTCATTATAATATGCTTCACTGTTTTTTTGCAGAAGAAGAAAAATGATTGAATAGCCAAAAGAGTATTATTTACTGTAATGTATATATAACTATGATTTTTTATTCCCAATTTAAAACCAAATTCGTCAAAACTGGACTTCCATATTAATGGAGATTTTTTTTCTACTGAATTTACTTTGTTTTTATCATGTATAAATTCTATCCAAAGTGGTTCCTTATCAAAAACCAAAACGGACTCAGACTTTTCCCAGCCCACATGCATCTTTGACATTACCGTACTAAAATCAGAGGTGCTTTCGATAAGACTAATAAAAGGATTAAAAACAGAATGGCTTTTTCTCGTTTCGCAAATGCCATCTTTAATACTTACCTGATAACCACTCCTAATATCAATCACTAAACTATTTTGGGGCTTGGCAAGATATTGAATCGTGCTAATAAAATTTGAATGAATCAAGTCATCATTATCTAATCTTGTAGTAATAATAAATTTATCAATTGTTGTAAGATTCTCGCGAATAAAGATGGTGAAAGACTCTGCCAAATTTTTCATTCCATCAATATATAATATTCTAATCTGTTTATGCTTTTCTGTTAATACCTCTATTTTTTTTTTGTAAAATTCAGGAGTGCTTATATCAAAGAAAATACACCAAATAAAATTAACACTAGATTGGTTTAATACAGATGGAAGGCAATATTTTTCAAACAAGTGAAATCGATGATTAAGCCAGTCTTCGGTTAAAACTTCATTCCCGTCCTTTGCCGTTTTCCATTTTTCGTTTCGCAGATTAAATCTTGTAACTAAAAAGTGTTTCATAAACCAATTGCTGCTACTCTTTTTCTTATTAATGAAAATACAGCATTCTTTTACCCCTTTTTATTTTTCGACAATAAATTTTCCATTCAAACTGACATGTTCTGACGTCAACCGATAAACGTATAAGCCATCGGCAAAACCATCGGCAAATACAATAATATTAACTTGATCCCCCTTATATGAAATTGAATAAATGCCATTAACCTCTCGTCCGAATGAATCATATATTTTCAAAGTGCAATTGTAATTATTATTAGGAATAACTACGGAGATAGTTGTTTTATCATTAAAAGGATTTGGGTAGCTATTTATTCTTTTCGAAGTGATATTTGTGATAGGAATATTTAGAACTGAATCTGGATCATATTTAATCAATCCAGCCCCATTTGTAGTGTACCAAACATTTCCACTTACATCAAAATTAATATCTAAAACAAGGTCATATGGG
>VFKX01000090.1 GCA_009885285.1 Candidatus Falkowiibacteriota bacterium | reverse complement strand
GTTTGATATTGGGAATACCACTAGGCAATCCATCATCAATCTTAGTAATGGAGTTTATCCAACAATGGCTGGGGGTTTAGATGAAATTGATAATGGAAATGGTTCTTTAATGAGAATATTACCATTGGTTATTTTACTTAAAGATTTACGCATTGAAAAACGTTTTGAATTAGTAAAAGAAGTATCATCTATTACCCATGCACATATTCGTTCTGTAATTTCTTGTTTCTATTACTTGGAGTTTGCATTGCAGATAATAGAAGGAAAAGACAAATTTGAGATTTATGAAAATCTAAAAATATCGATTTCCAATTTTTTAAATTCTAATGAATTATATAGTAATGAATTAATTCATTTTGACAGACTTTTAATCGGAAATGTACACGAATTAGAAGAAGATGCAGTTCAAAGTGGCGGATATGTAATTCAAACTTTAGAAGCTAGTATTTGGTGTTTGTTAACTACCAATAATTATGAAGAAGCTGTTTTAAAAGCAGTAAATCTAGGAGAAGATACCGACACCACAGGAGCAGTAACAGGTGGATTGGCTGGGTTAATGTATGGTTTTGTATCGATTCCAAAAACATGGGTTGCTTCAGTTCGTAAACTTAACGAGATAAATAAAATAATACATAGTCATTATCAGCAAGTAAATAGTCTTAGCGGTAAAATGATAGTTAATTATAATATAACTTCTAGAGATTTTATTGAAGAAAATGGTGTTTTTAAAGACGATTCAGCTGTCTTATTTGATTCTGTACCATATGAATTAGACGCTATTTTGCATTTAACAAATGATGATGGAATAAATAGTATTTCATTACATTTTAATTATCCTAATTATCCCAATGCTGGATTTGTATCTTGTGAATTAGAAACTGATATTACATGTTCTAATGAAGACTTTTTTTTTCTATTAGATTTTAGTGATTTTATTTTCATAAACGAAAATGAAGCACTTTTGAAGGGAACTTTGGCAGTTAATCTATTCGATTCTGATAATGTAGATAATTTCAAATATGAATTGTTGATTCGACAAGATAATTGCCAAAAAATAATACAGAATAGTACAATTAATACGACTTGTTATTTTTTCGAGGAGGAAGAAGATTAAAATAGCTATTTTGGTATCTAATTTGTTAAGCATTAACTTCGTTTGAGCATTGAATTATAAAAAACTAACATAATGAAAAACCAAATCTTATCAAGTATCCTTTTTTTATGCTTTGCCAGCTTTTCTTATGCACAAAAGGTATTTTCCGTAGATTATGAAAACCAAGCTGATGTAAAAGTATTTGTGGTTAAATATGAAAATCAAGCAGACTTAAAAGTGTTTAAAGTTAAATATAATAATCAAGCTGGTCAGAATGATGGTAAGTGGTTTTTTACCGAATATGCTAATCAAGCCAAAAAAAAAATATTCTTTGTGAAATACGAAAACCAAGCTGATTTGAAAATCTATTTTGTAAAGTATGAAAATCAAGCTGGGTGGAGGAATCGTTCTAAACAACAGCTGATGTATTAAATTACTTTCTGATTTTTTAATAATAAGAATCAGTGTTTTCAGGATACCACAATTTCAAAAATTAAAATGCTAACTCAAGGGTAACTGGTCTTCTATAGTGTTTTGTGATGGTATACACTTACAAAATATATTTAAAATAGAAACAAAACCAATTGCTATTTTTTTATGAAGTAAAATATTGTTAATAAAAAATTATTTACTGCAAACCAAGCGCTTTGATAAATGTTAAATTTGCAAATAGGTGAATATAAGGATAATCACACAATTGTATAATCTATTAATAACATAATAGAAGTAGAGAGCCCGATTTATATGCAGTGTTAGGTGTTTTTTATGAAACGGAGAAATGGAATTCGTGCGTGGTCGAAAATGTTGATTTAATTGCACATCCAAATACTTTGAATCGATCATTATTTCGACATAATCATTTTTGGAAATGTGCTTATAAGATTAATGAGAATATAGATGTTTCAGCTGTATCTTATTTTCAACTTCCTTTGAATGCCGAAATTTTAAATTTAAGGTGGTATATTGATTTCGCTACCAACATCAAAATGACAAAAAACACCAGCTTTGTGATTTATTATGACCATACTTATGACGATTATAGAAAAGTACCTATCTCAAAATATTATACATTAAATTTTGGAATTCAATAAAATGATAAAAATGACTAAAGATTATACACAATTTGGAATTGAAAATTATATCCTAAAAATTACCGGGGTGTTTAATTATGATAAAGAATTTCTAACAAAAATTGCCAAATCAGGATATGAGGAGTTGAAGTTTTCAGATGATTTTGAAAAATTCAGTAAAGACTTTTTTTATCCAGATTTAAGAAATCAATTTTTTAATAATAGCATAAATAGACACACTATTTTAGTTAGAGAAAATCTTGAAAATTCAATTGTTGATTTATTTCAATATAAATATAAATCTACAACCGAAAAATCCAAAGAATTACAATTAAAAATAGTTGATAGTAGATTGGATTTATTTGATGATGGCTTTGGTTTGTTTACCTTAAATTTAAAAGTTCAATCCGACAAAACAGATTTAACTAAATTTTCGGATGCTGCTTTTTTGGCTCGTAATTTCGAAACCTATATTGAACATACGGATTATGAAAAATGGCATCAATACATAGAAAAAGAAGTTTTACTAGGTTCTAGCACTCGAGGTCAATCTGTTAAAGTGGATGAGTATTCAGGGTCTAAATATAAACTATTCATGGTGTTAGATATTCCAGAATTGAATGAAAAGGAGACGATGAAATCTTTACTTTTTGATATTGGAACCTTATCCAGAATAGGTTCTGCTATTGGGAGTAACTATGATTCCATGGACAGTGAATATGTACAACAATTAATTAAAAAAAATACAATCTCTGTATTTAATAATTGGGAAGGTTTAGCTTTATTGGATTCTTTCACAGTGGTTGGAAATAAAATATTGGATGCTCCCCACAAAAAGGAAACCTACTCATCCGTTTATTATGGAATTTATTTATACTGCTTGTTTCTAAAGTACAATCTGTTTAAATACAATTTTGAAATCGCCGATTTAGACGAAGACAGAAGGTCTAACTTTCAAGATTTTCTTGCTAAATATTATTTCAATTATATCTCCTATAACTTTTTACCAACAGAAATATTCAAGAAAGTTAAAACAGCTCTTGATATTGAAAAAGAGCTAAAGTTATTGAATGAAAAAATTGTTGCCGTAGGACAAAAAATTCAAGAGGAGCAGCAAGATCGAACCAATAAAATATTGGGTATTGTTACTGTCTTAACTTCGGTTTCTTCCGTTCAACCCGTTTATGATTATTTAATTGAGGGCCAAAAAATGTTGGGCTGGAGTACTGAGATTTATTGGATTACTACAATTTCAATTGTTCTAGTTCTTGGCGCTGGAGTAGGATTTTATGTGTTTGGGAAAACTATTTTGAAGTGGATTAAACAAAGTAAGAAGTAATTAGACATTATCGAATTAATTAAAAATACTCTAAATGATAAAAAATTATAAAGTAATGCCGCTTACTATTAAAATAGATGAAACACAATCTGCTTCCGATGTTGCAAAAAAACTACAAGATTTTATCAATGCACATTCTGGAAGCAAGTCAGAGTTTATTAAATTTGAAACACTACCTGTAAAAGTTATCAATAACGTTGATGGTACACATACCTCAAAAGAATATACAGTTTGTATTTTTAAAGAGTTATAAATGAGTTTTACTTGTCAAACCCCATCCTGCGCCATAGCAATTTCTAAAGCTGAGTTTCCAGTAACGATGAATTGTCCTGTATGTCAAACACCGCTTTCGGAAGTTGTTGATTCTTTATCGCATGAGGATATAGATTTAATTGCTTCCCTACCCTATGTTATAGCCTACCCTTTACAACAAACATTATTAGAAAAACATCCGCCTCAAAGAATTAACTTATTTAAAGATACTTTCCTAAATTACCTTAAATATTTAGGATTGCTTTCTGCTTCTGAATTTTTTAATAGCGATATAAAAGACAAAGGAATGGTGCTGTTGTTTCAGCAAAATTTAATTGAAACTGCATTCGGTAAATGGAATCATTACATCCGTGAAACCCTTAAATTTTTAAAAGAGCAAAACCACAATTTGTTTTATCCAGAATTAGCAACCTATTATGAGTTGGTAGAAACAGGAAATAAATCTAAGAAGCATAAGGGTGAAATAGAGTTTATAGATGCTAACGGCGATATTCAATTAAAAAAACAAGAAGCAACCAGTATTGGGATGCTTATCAATTTCCGCAATCGCTACTTAGGCCATGGTTTAACCTTAGATGCTCAAAAAGCGGAAGCATTGTGGCAAGAATATTTTCCCATATTTAGAAATTTATTAGAGCAGTTAAGCTTTGCAAAAGACTATCCTATGCTGAAACGGGAAGAAGGAATTACGTATCTTTTACATTCAGCAGAAATTACTTCTGTTGATTCTAATAGTGTTTCCGATTCATCCATTTGGATTGAAAATAAAGCGGGTAAAGTCATTAATATATTGCCGTTCTTTATTGTTCCAGGAGAAGTTTCATTAGTCAAAGAGGACAAAGAACAAATGCTTACCTATGAATCTTATACTGGAAAAACCATAAAATTCTTTAGTCCTGAAGGTACAGAAAAACAAACTTCTGGAAAATTACTTGAAAAATTGAACATGTTGCTTCGTGACAAACAAAAAGAAGTTCCTTTTGCTCCAAAAGAATTCACTAAAGAAGAATTTTCAAATAGAATTGCCGAAGAAAGCAACTTATTGCTTGAAACCTTAATTAGTGAGAAAAAGATAATTCAAGGTGTTTACAAGCACCGGGAAGAAATTGAAATCAATTTACGAGAATGGATTGGAGCCAGAGCCAATATCTTTTTTATAGCAGCTGAGGCAGGTAGCGGAAAAACCAATTTATTAGCAGAAATCCAAAAGCAATACGCGGAACGCGATTTACCAAGTTTACTCATTCGAGCAGGTAGAATGGAAAAACAATCACTTAAAGAGCAAATTGCCTACTTACTAAATATTGATTTACAACAAGGATTAGAAAATTACATCTCTCTTTCAGGAACACAGGCTGAACCAACTTTTATTTTAATTGATGGACTAAATGAAGCTAACCATGCCGAAGCTATTTGGCAAGAAATTCTGTCGTTGAGCACCATTTTTGAACCAGGAAGTTTGAAGTTTGTAGTAACTAATAGAGCCAACACCAAAGCAGATTTAGAACGCTATATCTTTTCAG
>VFKX01000032.1 GCA_009885285.1 Candidatus Falkowiibacteriota bacterium | reverse complement strand
CGGGAATTTCGCCAGCCCAGACACAGTATCTATGCACCCTTATATGTCCAGCGTTTGATACGCTATTAAAGCCAGAGATGGAATTTGCCCATCAGGCTGCTCCCAGATATTTATGAAACGAGAGTAAAGTAGCATGATAATCCCCTTTTACCTACCAAATCCGGGCGGATGAGACAAGTAGCCAGCACAGGCAATGCCATCGAGTTCGCCCGGCATTTCGAGATTCACCAACACTACATCGGGACGCGTCTATTCGACACTGGTAACTTCCTCAGCGCCCGGATCCGCATCACTACTGACAGTGCTATCTGCCAGAGTTTGCAGATAAGCGCGCAGTTCCCATCCTTCAAAGATATTCACAAAACTATATATTCACAAATCTTGTTAAGATGACCCAAGCAGCCAGCACAAGTATCATCGCCTCTTTAACACCTGAGCTAATTACACCTAACAAAAAAGATATTGGATTCGTCTAAATCTTATAAAAGAAAAAGAAATGCCAAATCATTGACGTTGGTACGCGTAGGTCCGGAAAGGATGAGGTCACCCAACGGCAGGAAGAAATGGTATGAATCATTGTTTGCCAGGGAACTTTGAACAGAAATACCAGTAGCGATGGCTCGCTCAAGTGTTTGACCGGTAACGACTGCTCCAGCTGCATCGGTGGGACCGTCACCTCCATCGGTTGCTAAGGTTACTAAAAACGCATCAGGAATACCGGCAAAATCAACAACTGCCCCGAGCGCCAATTCCTGGTTCCTGCCACCCAAACCACTACCCTGCAAAACAACAGTCGTTTCACCGCCAAACACGAGGCAAACAGGGCGTGGGAGCGGTTCACCGCTGAGTGCCACTTGGCGGGCAATTGCAGCCAACGCACGTCCTATCTGGCGAGCGTCACCCCGCAAATGAGTCGTTAACAGCATGGCCGCCCAACCTTCATCTTGCGCTTGAGCGATCGAAGCTTGGGTGGCTAGGTAGTTGCTGGCGATGATCACATTTTTTACATTTGTAAAGAAAGGGGAATCGTTTTTGGGAGTCTCTGGAATTTGCCCACGCAAACCTGCCTGAATTTTCTCTCGAATCGCCAAGGGTACTGTATCTACGAGCGCATAATTCTCCAAAATAGCAAAGGCATCTTGATAGGTGCTTGAGTCTGAAACACAGGGACCGGAGGCGATCACATCAAGTTGGTCACCGATCACATCTGAAAGGATAAGCACCGCAACCTGTGCTGGACTGGCCCAGCGTGCCAGCCCGCCACCTTTGACCAAATCGATATGCTTTCGCAGGGTATTGACCTCGTTGATAGTAGCCCCACAACCTAACAGCGATGTTGTCAGAGCCTGAATATCCCGAAGGGTTATTCCTTCAGCCGGGGCAGTCAACAAGGCAGAACCGCCACCAGAGATTAAACACAATACCAGATCCCGAGGTGATAGATCATGTAATAGGCTGGCAATTCGTCGTGTCGCTTCGACCCCTCGTTCATCGGGCAGAGGATGAGAAGCCTCGCATAATTCTATCCGCGGTAACCTGTCATCGGCAGAGACATATCCTTCTTTAATGATGACCAGCCCACTGCTGATATGCTCACCGAGTAAATCAGTCACAGCTTTAGCCATTGGAAATCCGGCTTTACCAGCGCCCACCACCAGAATACGTTGGATTGTAGCCAGATCATATTGTTGATCGCCCACCCAAAGGAGCTCACCTTCGCACCGTAGGTGGCGTAGTACAGCTGAATAGGGATCAACAGCATTAATGGCCGCAGCCAGTACGCGTTTAATAGCTTTACCGTCTTGGTGAACATCAAGTGATTGTGTATTAAAGGAATCGGGGTTCATTATTTTTTTACTTCTATATCGTATTATTTTCCTTTGGTATAAACGGCGGGATTGGCACAAAATGGCAGGCGACGGCCTTCCAATCCAGCCAACAGGTTATCCACTGCTATATGCGCCATGCGCAGGCGGGTTGCCTTACTGGCACTGGCAATATGCGGCGCAATGATCATGTTCGGCAGGTCTAGAAGAGGACTGTCATTTTGAATTGGCTCCGGCTCCGTTACATCTACTGCGGCTGCGGCAATTTTTCCATTTTTTAGCGCCACAGCCAGAGCCTGGTGATCAACGACACCTCCCCGCGCGGTGTTAATAAGAATTGCATTGGGTTTCATTTTTTCAAACTCGAGCTTGCCAATCAAGTGGTGAGTTTCAGGTGACAGGTAAATATGGAGTGAAATAAAATCGGACTGTTCGAGGATCTGATCGAGGGAAGCATAGGCAACTCCAAGCTCCTGCTCAAGGTCAGCGTGGTGGGACCTGTCAAAATAGAGCACCTTCATAGAGAAACCTGCCGCCCGGCGAGCAACTGCCTGACCGATGCGGCCAAACCCAATCAGCCCAAGTGTTGCGCCGTGAACATCATATCCAGTCAGTACGTCGGGACCCCACGGACGCCAAATGCCTTGCCGGACCTCATTATTGCCTTCCACGATTCGGCGGGCAGCTGCAAGCATCAATCCAAAAGCGAAATCCGCAGTAGTTTCGGTCAACACCCCAGGCGTATGACCAACAGGAATCTCGTGGTTCGTAGCTGCGGACAGGTCGATATTATCCACACCGACGGAAAATTGGGAAACAATTTTCAAAGTTGATCCAGGTGCATCAAAGAAAGTGGCATTCAAAGGATCTGACAACATAGACAAGAGCGCATCGCTGGCATGGGCTTTTTTACTGAGAATTTCTATGGATGGTGGCTGCTGTTCTTGCCATATTTCATAATCAACATGGGGCAAAAGCCGATCCAGAGCCAGTTGGGGAATTGGCCTGGTAATAAATATTTTAGGTTTAGACATGTTTCCTCATTGAGTTAAAATTTCTGCCAGATTTCGGGTAATCGATCAAGAGCTTCTGAGGGGAGAGCCCCTTTTCCAACCGCAGTGATAGCCTGTTCAAGTTGATCCAAGCTTGAAAGCCCAATTGGTATTGTAGCGATATCCGGCTGATTCAACCCAAAACGGATGGCCGCTTCCGCCATATTATCCGCCCAATTCTCAGATACCAGATATCGAAATTTGGCGGCTAATGCTACATCGGCAGCATATTCGTTGCTTGAAGCCACAGGCTCAACAGACGTAGACGCCATCGGATGGCGATAATTTTTGGCAGTCAGAGCCCCTCCTGCAATAATGCGAAACGCAATAATACCTACTTGCCGTTCTGCTGACAGCCTTATCAACTGCTGGTAGTCTTGAAAAGGATAGGTATGTGTCATTTTGTAGGCTGCCGATGGATTAAGGAGGTTATAACAAACCTGAATTGTTTCAGCTCCATAATCAGCCACACCACGATGGATGGCTTCTGTCTCGCCAATGCCATTAATGCCCCAATGATGGATTTTTCCCGCCAATTGAAGCTTCTGAAAGGCCCGCATCGTTGGCTGCAAATCATCAACACCCACACAGCGTTTTTCCGGTTGGCGCTTCAAGTTGATTGGATTATGCAATTGGACAAGATCAAGCCGTTCCATTCTCAATCGTCGCAGGCTCGTTTCAACAGCCCTAATAATTTTCTCTTCAATTCTCTCCATGTCATTTGCAGTCAATTGAACCTTTGTGCCTACTATGACGTCTGGTTTCAATTCATGCAGAACACGCCCAAGGTTTTCCTCGGATCGTCCGTTGCCATAGGCTTGAGCAGTGTCAAAATAATTTATACCCGCCTCAAGCGCACGCTCAACTGAGCGAACAATCAATTGATAATCATCCGCCACCATGATTCCGCCAACCCCACCACAGCCAAAACTAATTGCCGAGACTTTGATGCCAGATTTACCTAATATTCGATATTCCAAATTCTCCTCCACTGACAAACAGGGCAAGACCTATAACGTAAGAAATTTACCTTCTATATTTTTTTTTAGCCAATTGAAAATTTTCAGCTGGCATATCCATTCCCGTGTCGATAATCAGGATGGGTCAACTAATTGGGCTGATAGACGATAGATTCGTTATAAGCAATGATACAAGGCTTGGGACCACTTTCAGGAAAACCAGCAGCCCAGAGATAAGGATCAAAAGTTCTTTGCACATAACAATCGTAATGAGCGGGAACAACTGTTTTTAACCCGAGTTTTGAAGCCAATTCGATTGAGTCCTCAAAATAGGGAAATTCACCTTCGGTTGGATGGGTTGTGATAAAACCAATCTCTGGTTTGCATTGGATGATTGGTCTAAGCAGCTCGTCATGTTTTGATAAAGTGTTAATCGGATCTCCGCTTACGTAAACACGAGCCCCTCCGAATTCAATCACATAGCCAAGATGTTCAACATCCGGGATTGGAATACCTTCTTCGGGAACACCATATGGGGGTTTTGCGTAGTCTGCGCTGATGGTCGCAGGACCAGCCTGGAAGATATCTCCAGCAGTCACGACCAGCATCAAGTCATCGGGTACCCCCAGCTTTCTCAGCTGCTCAATACTTTCAGCAGGTCCGAAATAACGCGCAGCGGGGTGTGCTGCGTTGATTCGCTGCAGTGATTCTGGGCAGGTATGATCACCATGGTCATGGGTCAGTAAAACCAAATCAATCTTAAGCTCACTTTCATCAAGAGGAGAGAGTGGGTGCACAAATTCCTCAGGGGGGCGATTTCGTCGAAAATGGGGGTCGATCAAAAGGACAGTACCAGCAGAATCCTTTAACGCGAATGAGCTTTGTCCAAACCAGTGAATACCAAGATTGTTTTCTGGCACATATAATTTATTAAATGCATGCATATCGGTCTCGGTGAATAGTAACCATGCTTTAGGGGCTGGTAAATAATATTTTTGCGAACACTACTTGAGCAAGGGGATTACTTCTTCGTAGAAAAGTTTTAACCCAGTCAGACTCGGAAAATCATCAAAACGCAAAAAGAAGATTTTGACACCCAAATCTATAAAGGGCTTTAATTGTTCAGCTACCTGGAACGGAGTGCCTACGACTGCACCCTGGCGTTTAAATAGGGACCTCTCGTAAATTTGTTGAGCTGCTTCTTCAGTTTCAGCGACGGCCATTTGCAATCCATCCCAAGTCTTAACAATTTCATTGAAATCGCGCCCAACGGTTTCGCAGTGAGCACGCAGGACTTCAAGTTTGTGAGCATAGACTTCCGCAGTGTCGCAGTAATTCCACCAGTCAGCATATTTAGCGACCAACTTGAGTGCAATTTTTTCGCCCCCTCCCCCAATTAATAAAGGCGGGATGGGGTTGGGGGTTGGTTCACAATACGCATTTTTAATTCGATAGTATTTTCCTTCAAAAGTAGCCGGGGAGTGATGCCACATTTCGCGGATAATCTGGATGGCTTCCTCCATTTGAGCCAATCTTACATTCGGCGCGGCGGGGAATTCAAAGCCATAGGCTTCGTAATCAGGCTCATACCAACCCGCACCGATGCCCATCACGAAGCGGCCGTTAGACAACAACTGTAGATTGGCGCCCATTTTGGCCGCCAATGCTGGATTCCGGTAGGATTGCGAAAGAACAATCGGACCAAAAACAAGATTAGGGTAGGCGGCCGCGAAATATGAAAGTGTCGTCATACATTCAAGTGTATCGACATCATTAGAAAGAGAATCACGCCCACCAGGATGGTCGACGGCCGTCCATGGTAATAAATGATCATCTAGAAAAGCGCCATCAAATTTCCCATCGATATAATCGAGTGCGTCAGATATCTGTTTAACGAACACACTTCTGCGACTGGCTTCTGTCGGATACGCTGGTATTCTCCACATAAATTTCAGATCTGACATTTTATTTTCTCCTGTAATCATCAATCGAGAAAGAAACATAACCCCTGAAAACTTATAATTCTTTTGCCCTAGCTTCTACGCCAGCCATAGCCTCAAGAACCTTGATTACAGCTGAATGATCCAAGTCTCCACCTCCATTGGCTAGCAGGGAAGCAAAGAGTTCATGAGCAATGGCTGTGGCGGGAAGAGGAACCTGTAACCGTTTGGCTGTATCCATGATGATATTCAAATCTTTATAATGAAATCTACTTTTGAAACCTGGAGCAAAATTTCCCTTAATGATTTGAGGGCCACGTACATCCATTACCCGTGTCTGGGCATAACCACCGCTTAATACTTTGATAATAATTTCGGGATCCACACCAGCCTTGGTACCCATCACCAGAGCCTCTGCCATCCCCACAAAATTGAGAGCCACTTGGATCTGGTTACAAGCTTTTACAATCTGGCCTGCCCCGTTGGAACCACATAGCGTCACAGTCTTTCCCAGCACGGAAAAAATGGGGAGCACCTCGTCAAAGAGGGTCTGGAGTCCCCCAACCATAATGGAAAGAGCCGCATTCTGTGCGCCAACTTCCCCACCGCTAACAGGAGCATCTAGGCAGCGTACACCTTGCTTTCCCAATTCATCGGCCACCTTAATGGCCGTATCCGGTGCTATCGTACTCATATCGATGTAGAGGAGGCCGTTTCGGGCGCTTTCAGAAATTCCTTCTGAACCTAACGCTACCTTTTCAACATCAGGCGAATCCGGCAGCATGGTAATCACAACGTCGCTATCTGCCGTAACTTCTTTAATTGAATTCGCCTTTATGGCGCCATGCTCAACAATCCGGTTGAGCGACTCTTCAAAGACATCGTAAGCTGTCACCTGATACCCGGCTGAAATTAAATTCCGGCTCATGTGGTAGCCCATGATACCTATGCCAATAAATCCAATCTTTGGTTTCATTATTCTCAATCCTTTTAAAGTAATTTTTTTGTTTTACAACGAAACGAAACTTTCAGGGTACTTTCGCTCCGCGCCCAGCAGAGAACAATTCGTACCATTCTTCGCGAGTCAGTTCAATCAGGTCGGCCTCGCAGGCAGCCTTAATTCGATTAAGGTTGGTTGTTCCAATGATGGGTTGAATTTGGGCCGGATGGCGAAGAATCCATGCAATTACGATGGCCTCCTGGCTGACCTTTTTCTCCCGAGCGATCCGATCAACGACTAAGGCCGTGTTTGATGATCTTAGGTCCTGATTGGGTACGTTTCCAGAAGCTCTGCCTTTTGCCAACGGCGACCAGGCTTGAACCGCAATATCATGTAATCGGCAATATTCCAACGTGCCATTACCTCTTACCGGCCAGGTTGGATTATCCTGATTGGCAATGACACCCTCATCAATTAAATGTAAATGCAGCAAATTAAATTCAAGTTGGTTGACAACTAGTGGCTGGTCCAGGGATTTTTTGAGAAGCTCTATTTGGGCAGCAGTATGGTTGCTCACACCAAAGTACCGGACTTTGCCAGATTGATGCAAATTTTCAAATGCTTTTGCCACCTCATCTGGTTCAACCAAGGGATCTGGACGATGAAGTAACAGAAGATCCAGATAATCGGTTTGCAGGCGATTTAGAATACCTTCCACCGACTCTACAATATACTCATAACTGAAGTCATACCTGGCTGGATACCCTTGAACAGGGTCGTTAGAAAACCGGATGCCGCACTTTGATTGAAGAATGATCTTTTGCCTCAAAGCAGGTCGCCTAGCCCAGATCTGGGAAAAAACTGTTTCAGATTTTCCTCGACAATAGATATCGGCATGGTCAAAAAAGTTTATACCCTCATCGAGCGAAGTTTCGATGATTGACAATGCGCTTTTTTGGGCTTCAACAGTTGCAGGTTGGTTTGTCCAATTACCACCGATTTCCATGCAACCATACCCAATGAGCGAAGCTTCCAAGGAAGTGTTTATAATCTGTAATTTTTTCATCAAGACACCGATTTTTTCACCTTGTACATTTTTTCTACTGATGTCGCGCGAGATTCTACAGTGCACGATAATGTTCAACAACTTGATTCTTTATCCGCTATCTCAAACTTCAAACAAAATCCACTTTGGCTCAATCATTAACCCAGGAGACCAAATGCCCGATGTTATTATTCGGATGGTTAGCCTGAGTCTGTTTTTGCACAATCGATTCAAGATGTCATATTCGCCTACTTAAAAATGCAGGGACAATATGGTTGAACTCCGAAATGGCACTTGTTTTTCTTATTGAATTGGGCACTAGACGCTCTTGAACATATCGCGCAGGCGCAAACCGTTTTCTTTGCTCCAGTTATAAATCGTTGTGACATCTGTACCCATGCAAAAATGCCGTACTCCCAGGTTTAAATATTCTTCAGCATCCTGAGGGCTGTTAATTTCCGCCCGTGGCATCACGCCCATTTGAATGGCAGTCTTAATCATATACAGATGGGCTTCCTTTGCTTCGGGGCCGTTCTTGGCCTTGCCAATGCTCATGGAATAATCAGCTGGGCCAAATTGAACCATATCTACGCCTTTGACTGCCAGAATACTTTCCAGATTTTCAATTGCGCCCTTCTTTTCAATCATTAGAGCTATTACCGAATCTTCCAACGCCTGTACAAACGCCGGAGAGCCAGCTTCGATATGGACACCAACATCACGACCATGCCTGGCTCCATGCATACCACCCGTTAATGGTGTCTCGGCGCGAACAGCTTTTATGCATTCTTCTGCTTCTGCTACAGAACGTATATCGCTAAAAAGAACATTTTGTATCCCAGAACTGATCCCACGAACAGCCAGGTGCGCCCTGGATTCCTGTTCAATTTTGATCATGCCAGACATATTATCGAAGAGATCTATAGCCCGTCCGACATTATCCAAAGAAAAGAGTGAGTAGGGTGCATACTCAGCCATGATCTCAACGTAATCAAACATTCCAGTATGACCGATCACCTCAACCATGGTTGGCCATTGTCCTTCAAGTCGGGTGCCTAAACTGGGCTTACGCAACCGTAAAAGTTCTCGCAAACTGTTCTTACGCATATCGAATTACTCCTTATCAAATAGTTTCAAATTGATATCTTAGATTACATCCAGGATATTTTTGTTCAATTTCAGATCGCATTGCTTCAGCATCATATTCTCGCAGAGTAATGAAGAGTCTAAAACCCCAACTCTTTATTTACTTGATTGACCAGTTGATTACCAGTAAGGTAACGTTCCAGGTTTTCCATAAAAATTGAGGTTGCGGCAGTATTCGTATATTCCGATTTACCTGAGCAATGTGGGGTCAAGATCAAGTTTGGTGCTTTCCACAAAGGACTGTCGCCGCGCAATGGTTCGGACTTGAATACATCCAAGGCGGCACCAGCCAGGCGGCCTTTGACGAGAATATCTGCTAGTGCATGTTCATCAACAACCCCTCCCCTTGAAACAACTCCCAGGTAAGCAGTAGGCTTCATTAATGATAGAGCTTCGCCGTTCAGCAATCCTGCTGTCTCAGGCGTACCAGGAACTGTGACAGCTACAACATCCGCTTGCTTAAGAAGTTGGGATAAATTTTCCAACTTCCACAATTCATCTAAGTAGGGTGGTTTGGCGAACTCACGAATATCCACTGCAATTATTTTCATCTGAAAAGCAGCGGCCCGTTCGGCAATTGCCCGGCCAATATTTCCAAAGCCAATTACCCCAAGTGTCAATCCAAGCAAGCTTATCGGGCGATTGCCAATTTTTTCGGTCCACTCTGACCAATTAACCCATTCCTCTCGCTGCTGGGCTACATAAAGTTCGGGTAATTTTCGTGTCAGCGAAATGAGTGTTCCGAAGAAATGTTCAGCTATTGTCGGCGCATGAGCCCCACTGGTATTAGTAATAGAAACATTGCTTTCAATCAGTTCGGGAATCGCTACAAGTTTATTGACACCTGCGCCATGACATTGAATCCAGCGAACTTTTTTGGCCTTTAAAAATGCATTTCGAGTTAGATCACCGAATACAACTTCCGCATCCTCAACGGCCTGCTGAATCCTGTCTTCAGACAACTCCGTTGTAAATTCCACCGATGGAAAAGCCTGTTTTACTCGAAGTAATTGGGTCTCATCCCAAGGTACCGTAATTAGTAATTTCATATCCATTCATTCCTTTTGTATTTCATTGTTTTAAAATTTGCAATTGTTTACCGACCTGACAACCCAGTCATTTGAATTCCTCGGATAAATTGGCTCTGAAAAAGAATGAAGATCACAATAATGGGGACCGCCATCATAACCGATGCAGCCATAACGTATGGCCAGTAATTTCCATAAGTCCCGGAGAGGGCAAAAAGCCCCATGGCCAATGTGTATTTGCTTTCCGAAGTGATATACATTGCTGGTCCCAATAAATCGTTGTAACTTCCCAGGAATGAGAAAATAGTGACGGTGGCTAGTGCCGGCTTTGACAGAGGCAGAATGATCTGCAACAGTATACGAAGTGACCCAGCGCCGTCTATACGGGCAGCTTCATCCAATTCTCTTGGGATGCTGAACATGAATTGACGCAACAGGAATACAAAAAAGGCATTAGTACCCAACCAGCTCGGCACAATCAAGGGCAGGTATGTATTTACCCAGCCCAATTTGGTATATATAATGTAGGTCGGTACTAGAGTAACCACAGAGGGCAGCATCATTGTTCCGAGAACCATCATGAAAACGAGATCTCGGCCGGGCCAGGTTAATCGTGACAGCGCAAAGGCAACAATAGAGCAGGAAAACAATGAGCCCAGCGTGGATAATCCTGCAATAATCAAGCTATTAAGTGCATAACGTGCAAAAGGAACCCGTTTAAATACCTCAATGTAATTGTTCCATTGGATCGTTTCTGGTATCCATATTGGCGGAACAGCATACACTTCTTTTGGCAACTTCAGCGAAGTAGAAATCACCCAAAGTAATGGAACTAAAAATAAGATAGCCAGGACAATTAAGGCTAGATATAAGAGAAAAAGAAGGATATTTTCTTTCGAGAGTCTCATTAGTTGACCTTTCAATAAGGAAATCATAGGTGGAATACAGCGAATCCAGTTCTGAGCAGATCTACCGATAATGGGCAATTAATCTTTGGACTCATAAAACACCCACTTATTGGCCAATTTGAACTGCACGACGGTGAAGGCCATGACCATAACGAACAGCAACCATGCCACAGTGGCTGCGTAGCCCATATCAAAGCGCTTAAAGCCAAGTGTGTAAATATATAGGACCATGAAAAGAGTTGAATTCATCGGTCCGCCATTTGTCATGATCAGGGCAATCGAGAATACTTGAAAGCTATTAATGACCCCAATAATCAATAAATAAAGCAGGACAGGCGATATCATTGGGATCGTGATGTGGATAAACTGCTGCCAACTGTTGGCTCCATCCACTCTTGCGGCATCTAGCATTTCGGTTGGTATATTTTGCAGACCCGCTAGGCAAATGACTAACTGGGTCCCGATCGTCCAAAGGCTCATAAGGATGAGCGCTAGCAGGGCAAAACGGGGATTGAGAAGCCAACGGACATTCAAATCAAGATAGTAGTTTAATAAACCACCGCTTGGGTAAAATATTTGTAGCCAGCCCAGAGCCACAGCTACAACTGGCACAATTGTGGGCAGAAAGAAAATGGTGCGAAAAAAAATCCGGCCTTTGATCTGAGAGTTGAGTGCCAATGCCAACAAGAGCGCAATTATGATTTGAAGTGGTACGCTAAGAAATGTGTATAGTGCGGTTGCTTTTAAGGACTTCACCAAGAGGGGGTCGTTAAACAATCTGATGATATTGCCCATACCCACAAACTCTGGTTTACTCAACAGGTTCCAATCCTGAGTAACAATAAACAATGAATAGAGCATTGGACCCAGCCAAAAGAGAATAAAACCGATGACAAATGGTGTGGCGAACAGCCATCCGTCACGCCATTCTCCGGCTTTCAGTCGTGAAACACGTGGCTTAAATAATTTCTCTTTATAAGAGAGCATGCGATTCTCCTGGCTAATGATCTAGATACCTATATATGACTGCACTGCAAAAAGGTCTTTCTCACCACGAAGGCGCGAAGGACGCCAAGATTTTTAAAGATGTAGTTCAAGATTTCAAGTTTTTCTCAAAACGATTTACTTTTCCTTCGAGCATTATTGATATTCTTCGCGCTCTTCGCTTCTTCGCGGTAAAAGGTTT
>VFKX01000044.1 GCA_009885285.1 Candidatus Falkowiibacteriota bacterium | reverse complement strand
TCTGGTTTTGGGAATGGAAATTCCCGCTCCCATATCAAATAGCCCAGCCTGTAACACAATCTACCAGTACACCTGCCGATAACGGGGAATTAACAGCACGAGTCGAAAATCTCGAAAACGACCAAAATTACAATCTAACCGCTTTTGAATGGAAACTTGATCAAAAACTGCTGATTCTGGGATGGGTTGCATTTTCCATTTCTCTGATTGCCGGATCCTTGGGAATAAAGACATATAACGATTTGGATAAGGTAATCAAAGAGAAAATACGTTTTACACTTGAAAATGAGCTATATCAACTTGATCCTGTAAATTTGACAATTCGTATCCCCAAGAACCATCCTGATAAGGAAAGTGTTCAGAGGCGACTAAAATCTGCTGGGCTTAAAAATATCAAAGAATATACAGAATTAAGCAATAAGTGCAGGGTTGGGCTTACGCTTGTGCCAATTGAAAATGAAGGTCAAGAAAAAGACTACGTTGATTTTCTTGATCGGGAAAAACCTCATGCTGACGATTCTGCTTTTGTTCTTTATTCACCAAACAGATATCAATTAACACAAGCAGCGATCAATAAACATGATCGAGCTGCCACTGCCAACATGCCTTCAACGATAGTAACAGCTATTCTGGCAATATCCCGTGGTTTACATCGTGACAGAGTTATTGAACCTAAAAAGGAGGACGCGTGAATAAATTTACCCTAACCCTGCTTGACACTACAGGCATCCAAGATTACATCTTCGCCAGCAATCGATTGCAGGAGAATATCGGCGCATCGGAAATTGTGTCTCGCGCCACCACACTCTGGGCGTTTAAAGCGCTGGAGAATGCAGGCATCAAACGGGATGATCATAACATCGTCAGACCCGATCAACTGGATTGGGATTTTCGACCCGATGCAACCATCGAAAATTTACAAGCCGAAGTTATTCAAGCGGCGGGCGGCAACACACTGGTTCTGTTCCGCGAAAAAGACAAAGCGCTGGAATTCGTAAGACAACTTACGTTTCAATTGCTGAAAGAAGCGCCCGGTCTCATCATCCTTGCCCAACACAAACACAATTTTGACTTTGATGCTCAAAAACTGACCGATGTGCGGGCCGAACTCTTTAAGGCGATGAGCAAGCACAAACTCTCCGAAGGACGCCTCCACTCCGCGCCGACACTTGGGCTGAGCGTCTCAGCCGTTTGCTCCTCGACGGGGTTGCCTGCTGTTCGTACTCCAGATGGAACACAAAAAATTGGGGATGATGAATTTCTATTGCTCGTGCCCGGGCAAGATGAACAGGAATCGGAACGCAATCGCTTGATCTCACGAGAAACGACTTTCAAACTCGCCGCGCGCGATCTCGCCAACAAAAGACTCAAACAAACGATTGGCGAAGTGGCGGAGTGGTATGACTTTCCATCAGACATCGATAATCTTGGGCGTATCTCTGGTGAAGAAAGTTATGTGGCAGTTGTACATGTCGATGGCAACAAAATGGGAGAACATGTTCAGGAGGTTGTAACTAGGGTGGAAAAACAGTTTGGAAAGGAAGGCATTTCAAATTTCAATCGTGAATATATAAAAGCATTACGTGAATTTTCAAAGAAAATTGAAACAGCCAGCCAGAAAGCCTTGGTCTACATTGTTGAGAAACTTGTTGCATCCATACATGATGATATGGTTGCAGGCGAAATACCAGTTATAAAAATAAAATCGCATAAATATATTCCCTTCCGCCCGCTGGTCTTTGGCGGCGATGATGTCACCTTCCTATGCAACGGTCAACTCGGCGTGGAACTGGCAACTCAATATCTCACAGCCTTTGAGAAATTCACTGAAGCAGAGGAACTTGATTTTCATGCCTGCGCAGGGGTGAGCATTGTCAAAATGCACTATCCATTCTCGCGGGCATATCAATTGGCAGAAGAATTAACGCACAGCGCAAAGATACTTGTAAAAAAGTCTGGCGCGGATTTCTCCGCGCTCGACTGGCACTTCGCGCAAAGCGGCTTAAGTGGTTCGCTCAAAGTGATTCGTGAACGTGAATATATGTCTGATGATAAGAAGAAACTCTATATCCGTCCGATCACGCTCAAAAAAGATGCATACACAAACGTCCGATCATGGGATGAAGTGACCAAAATTCTGCATGATTTCAATGAAACAAAACCCTGGTCTGAGAGTCATAACAAGGTCCTTGGTTTGCGCGAACCCCTGCGTAAAAACGCCAAAGCGGTGGAACAATATCTGCTCAATTTTGGATTGGGTGATTTGCCTGATTTTGCAGGTGCATCTAAAACCGGTTGGTTTGATGATCGTTGTGCCTATTTCGATATCATCGAACTGCTTGACCATCATGTTTCTCTCGGCCTAACAAAGGACGGTGCAAAATGACCCCACATAAAATCCGCATCAAACTAAATAGCGCCGCTACCTTTGGGCGCGGTGATGGTGTTGCCGGATCAGTAGATCGTGAGATCGAACACGATAATGATGGCTTCCCATTTTTACGTGGTAAAACCCTCAAAGGTCTGCTGGCTGAATCGGCCGAGAATGTTTTATTTGCACTAAAGATTGGCGAAAAGGATAATGAGAATCCCTGGCGGCAGGCAAAGAATAAACTCTTTGGTTTGCCCGGGCGTGGCGATAAAGAGGAGCGCGGCATTCTGCATATTGGCGATGCCAAACTCCCGGAAGGATTACGAGCCGCCATCCTCAAAAGCGGACTCAATAATAATGATGTGCTATACAGCCTGACGGGTATCCGCCGCCAGACTGCCATCAATCCCAATGGCGCGCCTGATAATGCGTCACTGAGGTCCATGCGCGTGCTTCTCCCTGGTGTAATCCTCGAAGCCTCTCTTGACTTTGAAACTTTACAAACAGATGAAGAAAAGAAAGATGAAGAACTGAAAGTCGAATATCAACTTCTCGCCACCGCCGTGCTGGATTTCCGCCACGCAGGCACGGGTCGCAATCGCGGTCGCGGCTGGCTTACAGTCCAACTCGATAATGACGAGAGCACAAAAGACCTGTTCAAGAAATTTGCGGAGGTAATTCAATGAACGGCTTCCTCTACACTATCACGCTCGAAGAACCCGTCCTCGCCAATAGCCTAGGCGGTGAACCGAACAGCGCGCGCAGTTTGTTTTACATCCCTGGCGGTTTGGTGCGTGGCGCGGCGATCAATGCTTTCACAGGAAACAAAGATGCTGGCGATGACACTGAAGGCTCTTTTCAGTCCCTATTTCTTAATGGCGAAACTCGTTTTCTCAACGCCTATCCACTGATTAACGATGAGCGCGCATTGCCCATTCCGTTGAAATATAAAAAACAAAAATATCTTGACGCAGGCAACCTCGGAAAAATTAGCAGCACAAAAATAAACGCGCTCGAAGAGGAATGGCAGATCAATTTTCACACTCAACGCGATGCAAAAAAGGGACGCTCCACAACCGAATCAGGCGCGGTCTATCGCTACATCGCCCTGCCCGCTGGTATGAAATTTCAAGGCGCGGTAATTTCCAAAGATGCAGGTGTAATCAAATCTATCATTGAAAAAAATAAATCCATCCTACTTGGCAAAGCCCGTACCGCAGGCTATGGACGCGCAACCATCGCAACGCAAGCGCTTCCAAATAACTGGCAGAAAATAGGCGAAGCGCCAAAAACAAATGTCAAGGAATTCGAGATCGTCCTGCTCAGCCCCACTTTGGTGCGGAATGAAGACGGTCAATTCACTCTGGATATTTCGACTGCCCTTTCTAAACGACTCGGTGACCAATATAAGATCTCGAGTATCGAAGCATCCTGCGAATCCGAGATCGTCGGCGGCTTCAATCGGACCTGGGGTCTGCCCCTGCCTCAATCCACAGCCATCGCCGCTGGAAGCGCGTTCCACGTCATCCTTGAAAAAGAAATCGCTCCAAAAGATTTAAATGATTTGGAAAATACGGGCATTGGCGAACGCCGCGCCGAAGGATTTGGCGCGCTTGCGATTACAACCGCGCTACCTGATCCTGAAAATTTCAAGAAAGATGACCCCTGGGGTCTATTTACAGCAGATCGGGAAAAACATTCAACAAACTCAGATAACTTATCAGCCGCAGATAATCAACTTGCCGACATAATGCTCACCCGCCTCCTACGCCGCGATTTGGATGAAGTCATTCTCAAAAACGCGCACGAGATAATTGCAGAATATAAGAAAGATAGCGTACCCAACAGTCAACTTTCACGCTGGCGAGTCATCATCCGTGATTCACTTGCAAAACGAGGTACAAAAATCATAGAGGACGGCGTAGAAAAAGACTTTGACCCCATAAAACGCATGAATGATTTTTATGGCGCTGAGAACAAGAAGCACAGTTCCGCCTGGGTCAAAATGGAAAAGGCGCGAGTCAAGTTTGGGGAAAAACCGATCAGGCTGACCGAATGGATCGAAGCGCTGTTGGAAAATCCAAAAGATGCAGACGCAGTCATCGAGTCCGATATCACACTTAAAACAATTGGCAAAAATAAAAGTCAGTTGACACCTGAACTAAAAATCGAATACAGACTGCGCCTGATGGATGCAATCCTTTCCATGATGGCAAAAACAAACAGCGGCAAAGGAGGCGAGAATGGCAGATATACACCGCTCCATTCGTGAACGCTGGATCATAGAAGGCACATTGTTGCTGGAAACCCCCGCGCATTTCGGCAACGGCGACGCAGACGCATTGACCGACATGCCCTTGCTCTTCGATGAGGTCAGCAATGTACCGCTCCTGCCTGGAACATCCATTGCGGGCGCGCTCCGTAACTACCTGCGTGAATTTCAAAATAATTATGGCGGCGAATTTCCCAATAAAGATAACGATGAGGGTGTGAAGCGAGAGCGGGAACTACTTGCAACCAAACTGTTTGGCAGCTATCGTGGCGATGAGGATGGCGATCAAAGCCCGCTCATTGTCCATGATGCTCTCGGAAAATCCGCAGGCTTTGAATTACGCGATGGTGTAAAGATTGACGCTGAAACCCGCACTGCCGAGGATCAAAAGAAATTCGATATTCAACTGCTTGCCGCTGGCACAACGTTTGATCTGCGTTTTGAATTGCTAATCTACAAAGACACAAATGCTGATGAATTAAAGCAAGCCCTCGCCACAGCGCTAATGGGACTGACCAACCGCGAGATCACACTCGGAGCGCGCAAGAGCCGCGGCTTTGGTCAATGCACGGTTGAAAAATGGAATGTTCACGTTTATGACCTGATGGAACCCGCAGGGCTAAAAGCCTGGCTTGCAAGTGAAACTGCATGGGCAAATGAATATCCACTTACCGATGAACCGCAAATTGATCTTGAATCTCTCGTCCTCCAAACTGATAATCGCAGTAAAGCCCACCTCACTGCCGACTTTAACATTGATGGCACACTGCTCATCCGCTCTGGCTTTGGTGATTCAGATTCGGGTCCAGATACTGTTCATATTCATTCAAATCGTAAAAACAATGAGAAACCCGTGCCTGTTATTCCTGGCACAAGTTGGGCGGGCGTTCTTCGTCACCGCGCCTTGAAGATCGCACGCACGGTTTCGGGTGATGAGAAGGCAGTAGATACGAAAGGAAAAGTTCGGCAGAAAATAGTTAATGGCGAAGAAGTTCCGCTTTTGAAAGCAGATGTTTTTACCGACGGAATATTCGGTCCCTCTGAAATCAAAAAAGGCAATAACGATACCAAAGCCAGCCGTATCTCCATCAAAGAATCAGAGATTGTAGATTCAACTTCATTGGTTGTAACCCGCGTCAAGATTGACCGTTTCACAGGCAGCGCGTATGAAGGCGCATTATTCAGCGAACAACCTGCGATTGGAAAACCTGAAACCCGCCTCACGCTGGACCTCAACCTGCGCAACCCTACAGACCCTGAACTTGGCTTGCTACTTCTTCTGCTCAAAGACCTGTGGACAGGCGACCTCCCCATCGGCGGCGAATCTGGTATTGGGCGCGGACGGCTGCAAGGAAAGTATGCAAAGCTAACATTCAACAAACATACCTGGGAATTTATTGAAACAGAAGAAGAATATGGCGTAAACCTGAAGCCGAGCGATGATGCAACTCCCGCGCAGAATTTTGTGGATGCATTCAACAACATCGAGAATTGGACGGTGAAACATGAGTGAACTTGCGAAAGAAATTAAGGCGCCAACAGATAATGATCAAGTTGTCAGTTGGATTACGGATCACTTGAAAAAACATGACTTTCTGCTCGCCTTCGCAGATGACGGTGTCATCTGGGGCAAAATGGATGGTGAGACTTTGGTCACATCACATAAATTTGACGGAAGCATCTCTCCCGAGTTGCGCGGCAAAACGCTTCAACAAGCCTTCATCTTCGACGCGAAAGAGGAAATCCGCTTATTTCGCGATGAAATGAATCAATGGCAGGCGCGCAAAGTCACAGATGCCAAGGATAAGAAAAGGGTGATTGAAGAAAGCCAGATCCTTTGGGGAGATGAAGCCGTTGGTGAATTACAAAATGGCTTCCTGCAAGTCAGAGACAATACAAAGGGCATACCCAATCAATTCATTCCTGCTAAAGAAAAAATTGCCGTTGGCAAATGTCTCCGACTCGATGTGCACCATAGCGTTGATTACAACGAAAACGGTGAAGCCTATATAGTAATCAGCCGTCTGGCTGGTCTACGAATTGGAAACAGAAATGAAGAGGTATTGAGATGACAAAACATGATAATCCAACTCAAAAACGACGCCATATTTTGAATAAAGATACGGGCGAATTTATTGACGTTCAATCTCGTGCTCCCTATAACTTCGTTTCTTTGCCAGAAACAATGGTGGAAGCAAAATCACCAATTCCAGACTGTGGCTTATTCTCAAAAGACACTTTCACCGGCTGGATCGAGTTTGAAATTGAAACCGATTCACCCACATATATTCGCGGAATGATGTCTTCAGTAGATTACAAATCCTTTGGATCAAAAAAGGCTGACCAATTGAATGAAGATGAAAAAAAATTACGTGCCCCCTTTTACTCATCTTCCAACAAGTTATTGGAAGGCTTTGCAGAGCCAGTTATTCCTGGAAGTAGCCTGCGAGGTCTCATCCGCTCCATAGTGGAAATTGCAAGCTATGGAAGGATGCGATGGGTTTCAACAAAGCCCACATTTACATTTAGAGCAATGGCTGCGGAAGCGCACGACCCACTAAAACGCCCATATCAGGATTTCATGGGAAGTAACGCAAGCAATGTTAGGGTGGGGTATCTTGAAAAGGATAACGACCACTGGTATATCCACCCTGCAAAAACACCAAAAGAACATGGCGTTAACATCGGTAGGGGCGATAAATATTTCGTCAAAGTGGAAGATGAAGACATTGACCCTAAAGATGTTCCCGGGTTTGTCAAAATGTTCTCTCCTGACTACAAACCGCAGATCCACAAAGTTCGTTTCGAACATAATGCTAATGAAAAGCCAAAGCGCGCTGAGGTACTTAAACGTGCAAAAAAAGACACGAAAAAAACGAGACCCAGCTGGATCGTAAAAAGCGACTCAAACAAGGAGCTACCACTTGAGGCAACTTTAGTATGTTCCGGAAACATGAAAGAAACTAATGAAGCCAGCGCAGAAACACCACGCGCAAAACATTATCTTGTAATGCCTGCCAATCACAGATTAAGTCGAATCCCCATTCCTGATCAGGTTGTTGATGATTATCGAGCTGGACTAACGCCATACCAAAAAGAAAACCTCTCTGCCTGGGCCAGTGAAGATTGGGGATGCCTTGGAGATAAGAAACCGGTATTTTATGTGGCAGATAATCCAAATCAGCCAATGGAGATATTGTTTTTTGGGCATAGTCCAAACTTCAGAATACCGGGCCGCATTAAAGCTTTAAGCCGGGCAGCTACCCCGCTGGATTTCATACCGGAATCCATAAGATTGAATCCAAAACCAGACATGGCAGATGCAATCTTCGGATGGGTGGAAGAAGAAAATTGGGGACCAGAAGGGCAAAGAGCGGGTCGTGTATTTTTTGAAGATGCTCAATACACTTCATCAAGCCATGGAGTTTGGTATAGCAAGGAACCAGTTACACCAAAGATACTTGCGAGTCCAAAGGTTACAACTTTTCAACACTATTTGGCTCAAGACAAAAGCCTACATCATGACCCTGACAAACGTGTGGAATTAGCGCACTTTGGTTCACCACAATCTGAAACAAAAATCAGGGGACATAAATTTTATTGGCACAAAGGGTCAAATCCAGATATTCAAGCTGATGAAAAAGAAATCAAGAAACATCCGACTCAATATACAAAGATGATGCCATTAAACCCTGGCGTATTGTTCAAGACAAAAATCCGGTTTGAAAATTTATTACCTGAGGAGATCGGCGCTCTGTGGTGGGCATTAACACTTCCCGGAGATGCAACCAATGGCTATAAACATAAACTAGGCATGGGCAAGCCCTTGGGAATGGGTGCTGTCAGCATCAAAAACACTTCTCTTCAGTTAACAAAGCGACTAACTAACGATGCAAATACCGGTTATTATCAAAAGTTATTCGGTGATCATACCTGGTACATTTCTCCCACATTAACTGACAGCTCAGATTTTGTAAAAAAATTCGAAGAATTTATTCTCATAGAGAAAAAAATCGCACCCGAAAAACAAAACTTGTCACAGGTCAATCGTATACAAGAGTTACTTGAAATGCTCAAATGGCAAGGTGAAAAACCTGACGAAGATTGGGTTGAGTTAACTCGATACATGGAAATTGAACACACCGAAAAAATAAAAGACAAAGAAGTTAAGTACAATGAATATAAATCGCGCCCGGTTCTCCCCTCGCCATTTGGAGTCTGGTCCAGATTAGAATCAAGTCAGCCAGAAGAAGAACCTAGGAGTAGCAGTAGAAGTAAACCCAATTTATCAAGTCAGAGTTCTGAAAAGAAAGAAAGCGCTACGGGAACGGTCAAATGGTATAGAAAAGGTGATTACGGATATCATGGTTATATTCAACCTGATAATGGAACAGAGGATATTCATGTAGATGAGAAAAACATCAAAAACAATCAAGCTGGCTTAAAGCCTGGTCAAAAAGTTCGATTCAATATTTGGTATAACAAAAAAGGCAAACCTTGCGCTGAGAATGTTGAAGTTGTTAATTAATCCGTGTTTGATCCATCATTCACTTCCATGACCGACCTTCAAGCAATTGAAATCTCTCTGCGTAATCTGGATGGGCCATTGCCCATCCAAGCAGTACGTTTGCATACACTACGCGGTGTTTTTTACAACGCATTAGGCGGGGAAAAATCATCGCTAGCTCAGTCCATTCATGGAAACAGCCCTGCCCCTTATTCAATTGGAGCACTCTTTACAGATGGGGCCTTCACAGGAATTCGTATATCGACACTTCAAAAACGCGCATCCAACGTAAACCTTGCAGATTCAATAACGAGTGCTTGGGACAAATTGCTTGGAAAAGTAATCCGAGTTGGTTCTGGCCATGTTCAGGTAATTGAGATGAGATTGGACAAACAAACAACCTACGAACAACTATGGGAAGAGTCCATTCCAAGACACAGTATGGAACTAAGCTTTGAGACGCCTACTCGCTTTCCTTTGCATGGTTTCGACAGCGTACTGCCCATTCCTATTGCCGTCTGGCAGTTTTATGAATTACGTTGGAGAACGCTTAGCGAAATCCCCTTACCACTCGAATTTCTAACATGGGTTCTTCATCAAGTACACACTCTCAGTGCAACGCTGGAAACTTATTCTGCATATATTGAAAACGAAGATATCATATCTGGCATTATGGGGAGTGTAACCTATCACGCGTTTAGGGAAGAAAAAAACAAAAAGAGTAAAGAAACTATAGTGCCTGAAAGCCAGTTGCCAAATTATCTACGAGCGTGGCAGACACTAGCGTCGCTTGCCGAATATAGCGGCACTGGGAAAAAAGCCATGTTAGGAATGGGCAAAACTCGGAAGATATTGACCAAAGGGGACTACCAACTTCCCAGAAAGGGTTGACCATATATAAAATCAACGGGCTGGCGAATCTTCCTTCTCTGAAATCGCACAAGATGTAACAATGGCTTCTTT
>VFKX01000012.1 GCA_009885285.1 Candidatus Falkowiibacteriota bacterium | reverse complement strand
CCCTCATACTCCTCGTCTATGCCCAGAATTTTGGCCATAGAGAAGGCTACACAACTAAGTGAACCATCTTGCCAACGTAATGGGTATCTTTTAGGTTCTCGCTCCTCCCAGATAGGGTCGGCAATACCTGAAAACAGCTCATCATGTTCATAGTCTAATGACTTCTGTTCATCTGTGCGGGGGTCTTCAATAACTCCAGTATTCATATTATTTATTATTGATTGCATTAAACTGCCACTCTAGTTCTTCTTCTGATAAATATTTATGTCTAACTAAGTACCTCTGAACTTCACTTTCTTTATAGTTTTTTATCGCATTATACATACGAACATAAATATCATAATTTATCTCATCTTTTCCTATCCAACTTTTTACTATCACTCCGATATTTTCCTCATCTACCACTACAATATCTCCAAATGTGTATTTCATTTTATTTATTGGTTAAGGTGATGAGGCACATTGCAAAAGTATGTCCCATCGCCCCAGCCAACAAAAGTTGGGTGATAGGGCTTTCCACAGATGTCATAATGTCAAAAGTGGATAAGTAGTCATACGGGGATTGCACCCATCGTCGCATAGAGGTTGACCAACTCGTTCTATGTCTAGCCTTAGTCCCTTTCCTAGGTGGTAACTTAGCCTTAATTAAAACTTTAAAATATCTTTTCCTACTAAAAATGAAAGCACTCCGATTGCCCCAACTATTCCCCACTTCCAAGTTTCTAATAATCTTATTCTATCTTCAAAATCTAAATGGCATTTATTTGACTCTGCTTTGTCTGTCTTATTTAATTCTAGGACATTTATTCTTCCTGAATAGTTATCTTTTAAGTCCTTAATGTCATCTAAAGCCCTGCACATTTGAACCGATAAGGTTGTTAGTATTTTTCTATCCTCTTCTGTGAAGTGAGCTTCTTGCATATTATTTGCCTTGTAGATATTTCTTAGAGATGTCTACTAATGTGTTTAGAACCCATAGTCCTAATACCCAGCTAGCATCTCTAATGTCTGCACCGTTTTGAATTGCTGTTAAAAAGACAATAAGGGCTGGAGCTAGGAATACGATTGTATTCATTGTCCACTTTGTAACGTCTTCTTTGTTTAATGTAAATTGTTTTGATTGCATGTTATTTTTTCTTTTCCTCTGGCTTAGGGTGATAATAGAATCTAATAATGAACTGACTTTACTATAATCTCATGTTGCTCGGCTGTTAAAGGTGAGAGCCTTGAAGCCTGATACAAATTTTGTAGAGCTTGTTGTGGTGTTAAATTATTTTGCATACCTCTATTATACTAAATTTCTTGACTTTCAACAACAGTATTGTCCACTGGTGCCGATTGTGTATCAATCAAAAGTCTTTTAACTTCACTCTTAAGCATTGAGCTTGTGTCCATCATTTCTTTAATTTTCATTAAGACTTCGTCTTTTGTCATAGCAGAAAACATGGTATAGATTGTAGTTTCTAGTGTCATATTTTCTACTTGTTCTCTTTCTAAACATAATGCTTGTATTTCTTCATTTATTTGTTGTGTTGTTCGTTCCATAGTTTTTTATTTAATTATAATTGTGTTACATCATTTCTACCACCGTTATGCAGTGTCCAGTAAATACGAATATCATTTGCGACTATTAAAGAACAAGCGACTGTTACTGATATAGTGATTTTATTTGTACCTGCTGTGATAGCCCAAGTGTCTGAAATCGTACCTAATGAACCTGCATCTGCATCAGATAACACAGGTTCATCTGTAATCTGAGAAGTGTATGTCCCTGCTTTATTTACTGCTGCAAAGTTTAATTTTCCTGTGTGTACTTGAAAATCAGTACCGTCTGTTGCCATTATTTGAAATGTAAGTGTTCCTCCTGTCATACCTCCTGCTGGCAAGGCTATTTCAAATAAGTTCACAGAACCCTCTGCTGTTATAACTTTTTCTGCACCAATAACGTGAGCATCATATAAGGCATTGTCAGTTGTCCCTGTTGCACTTGCTCTACCTAGTCTTTTAACTCTGATAGAACCCTTACCTGTTCCTGTTGAAAGACCTGGGGCTATTACGACCATTCCTCCATCTTTATCAGTTGCTCCTGATGTTGCACCACCTCCTTGAATATTTAAATCGTTTCCTGCTGTATTGGCTGTTGTATGTCTTCTTGAGTAAATACTACGAGCTGATGTTCCCAATAATGATATGTTATTATTAAATCTATGCTCTGTCGTAGCATTATAGTCTAAATAGTTAGCATTTGCAGAGTTAATAAACTGCCCAGCGGCACCAAAAGCCCATCCTTCTGTACCCCTAATATAGAATTTACCAGAAAGATATTCTACTTGTCCATTGACTGCTGCTGTAGTAAGTGTTCCAGATGTAAACTTTATAGGAGCTGTATCTGCTGTGGCTGACCCTGCTGGAAGTGTTAAATAAGCAGTAGGGTCTATGTTTATTCCTACTTTTGCGTTAAATCTTAAAGTTTGATTTGCTAATAAACCAGTCTGTCCCCAAACAATAGCGTTAGCTTTTTCACCAGCCATATCTGCTCTGTTTGTATAGTCAATAATTAGTTTATTGTCACCAGTTTCACGATAACCAGCAAATGGACCAATAATAATATTATTGTCACCGTCAAGATTATATCCAGCATAAGCTCCTAAAATAACATTTAAACTACCTGACTTTGCTTGGTAAATAGCACTTACACCACCAACTAGGTTATTACTTCCAATTCCAGTTGCATTTTTACCAATCTCCGCTCCAAATAAAGAGTTAGCGCCTCCTGCATTTACAGCGCTAAGGGTGTTGTATCCCGATATGGTATTTAATGATTGTGTAGTTAAGGCACTTGCCGAGCTATTGCCATTCACAGTGTTTCCAAAACCTGTTGTAAGTGCATTTAATACGCCTCCTCCAACACCAGTATTTCCATAATGATTGACACTTGTACTTAAACTTCCTGCATCGATTCCAAAGTATTGATTTATAATACCAGTAGTACCAACAAACCTCATTATAGTCTGACCATTCACTTTGTAGGAGTTTGTACCGTCTGTTACGTTCACAGTAGGAGATGTTATTTCTTCAGTTGAAGTTATTGTTTGTCCGACGATTAACTTTCCGTCAATATCAAGACTTTCACGAATATGTGAATAAGTATAAGCTGATGTAGGCGTTGCTAGGGGTGTAGGGTTTGCTTGCCAATTCCAAGGACCGATGGCATCTATGAATGTGTTTGTAGCTACGTCTTGATAATAAGTATATTGCCAAGCCGTATCTGGGTTGTTGATTGTAACTCTATATCCATCTGCACCAGATACAGCATTCCAGCTCCAAGTAAAATAAAATGTTGCCTGGTCATCGTTACCAGGGTCTGATGTAAAATCACTTTGTGCGTAGTTTGTAGAAAATACCTTAGTACCGTCTTCAATATTTTTATAAGCATAAACTCTTATGGCGTAGTCTGTTTGCCCGTAATCAAAATAAGCTCCAGCATCATCATAAGTCCAAGTTCCACTAGGTGTACCTGTTACATCTCCGACTGTTACAGTAGAGCCTGTTATATTGAGATTTGGGAAAGTAAGAGTTCCAAGAGTTGTCTGTGGTGTTGTTTGGTCTATTCTAAGAAGTGTAGGTACGGTTTCTGTAAGTGAGTTTACTGTGATATTGTTTGTAGTAGTAGCTCCTATGTCTGTTACAGCTTGGAGGTTTTGGGTTTCAAGACTAGATCCAAACTCAAGTCCTGACTCATCTGTTTTAACTTTAACAATCTTACCAGACTGTCCGACATATGACTTTGGAGTATCATCCAATTGAGTAAATTGTCCAGGCCCACCTCTATGTATTGTTTTTCCACCTTTTGATCCACTTGTTACATCGTAAGGGATGTTCTTTAAAACCTTCCAGTCTACAACCTTATCTTTTTTATTTAATTCTATAATTGTTTCATTAATATCTACATTGTTCTCTATTCCTCCTAATTTTGAATCTACTTTATCTAATATTTTCTTCTCTACCTTATAAGAAATTGAATTCTCTAACTTAACTAAATCAACTTCCTTTGGAATAAATGACTTTATATTTTTAACTATCTTAGCAATATCTTTTTCTGTAAAGTAATCTATACCTACTTTAGGTACATAAGATTCTGGTATAACATAATCTTTACCAACAACAGGCTTAAGATCGTTCTTAATATTCGCTATATCAACTTTGGTTAAATAGTCTTTTCCATAAACAGGCCTAGCGATTGAGGCTACTTTTTTTATTTGTTCGTCAGTAAAATAATCAATACCAAAAATAGGAGTTAATTCCTCCTTAATTGATTGTATTTCATCTGGTGTTAAATAATCAACTCCATATTCAGGTTTATCACCCTTTAAAGTAACACCATTAAAATTGATATCTTGTTTGGTAGATACCTTTTCTAATATAGTTTCTAATAATTCCCCGTGCTCAATGGACTGTTGAAACTTAGCAAGATCCTTATCTATCTTGTATAAAGCTAGTTTTCTTATATTTTTATTGTCCATTGTAAGTTTTTATTTATAGATTACTGTAATAAGTGAAGCTTCTGCAGTTACGATTCTTAATCCGGCACTAAAAGTTACACCGAATTCATAAGTTCCAGGAAGGATACTTGCCTGCAACTCACATAAGTTTACTGTTGTACCAGATGTTCCATCTATAATTCCAATAGCTCCTGCTGATGTAGTTCCGACAACAATAGCAACGAGTGTTCCTGCACCAGTTTTTACCTGTGTTGTTGTTGCTGTTGCAATATATTTTCCTGCGTAATTTCCTCCGTTCATATTTTTATATAATTATTATTAATAAATCCTAATGCTCATCCCTCATCGAGATGAGAGAAAAGATAAAGATTGATTATGCTTGGTTAAGGACCAAGAATGATATCTTAATTGTTCCGTTAAGAGCTTGTGTAGCATGTACGTTTGTAACTGTAATTACAACTGATCCTGCTGCTACAGTACATCCACCAATTGCAGGAGTTCCTTCTGTTGAAGTTCCAAGACCTGTTGAGGCAAGAACCATAGAACCAGCCTTAATTGATGCATTTGTAACTGTAAGAGTATACTCAGCCGCTGCTGCTGTTGTAAGATCCTCTGTTGTAATAATACCTGCTTGACCATTAAAAGTTACAGCACCTGATGCCGCTGTACCTGTTCCAACTGTTATATCTACTTTATCGAAATTTGTTACTGACATAATTTTAAGTGTGTTATGAAATGAATATGTTTTCCAATTGGCCACTTGAACCAAAAGTCTAAATCATTTCCATGGTTTGTAATCCTTCGAGGCTGGGGACGACACTTTGAAACAAAGTGCCATACTCAGCCCCTAAGGGCCGATAGTAACTTAAGCAGCTACTGTTCCGTCTGAACCAACGATTCCCTCATAAGAGATTGCTCCTACAACTTCACGGTATTCTGCCTTGTAGATGTAGTTATTGTTTCTTTGAGTTCTGTAATCAACAAGGTCTGTTACAACATCTTGTCTAACCCATCTTGTTACAGAGTGATCTGCTGACAATAGGAACCATGCTGTATCTGAACCACCAAATCCTGCTCCCAAAAATGGTGAGTGAAGAACTTGTAGACCAGGATATAGTTCTGAGTAGTAGTTCAAGTCATTGTTAGCTGTTGAGCTTCTAAGAGTTGACTTTGTGATTTCACAAGCTCTCTTAAACAATGCTGTAGGTACCAATAGAACTGCTGGCATGTGTCCACCTAATGTTCCGTCTTGAGTCTTTTGATTAATCAAAAGTTGGAACAATGTATCCAAACTATCTTCTCTAAGTGTAGCTGTGCTCTTGTTGTCTACAGTATCTTCGTTAAGAGTTATGTGGGCATCTGCTACCAAAGCAACACTATCGTTTGTAAGAGTAGTTGTGAATGCACCATTCAAGATTGAAAATGCATTTTTGTCCTTTGTAAGTCTTCCGTTTCTAGCTGTAGACTTAATCAACTTTGTGATTGTATCATGTTGATCATCATCCATAAGGTTCTTTGAGATATCAATTGACTTTGCCCAGTTAAGAACTGAGAATGTCTTTTGATTATCTACTCTTGCTAGTCCTTGTGGAACATCTTGTAGTTCACTTCTTGCCTCAAAGTAACCTGGGCCCATAAATTGATCTACAATAACTGCTGCTCTATCAGTTGTGCTTTGTTTGAAAACAGAAGCTGTTTGAGCTGTAGCAATTCCTGGTAATGTGTCTAGTCCGAATTCTGCGTTAAACACCAAGTCAATGGCTGTTTTTACGACATCTGGGGCTAATGCGCTGTTATACATATAAGTAAGTTAAAATTAATTGGTTAATAATTATGCAAGATCCATATCTCCTAATGCTGTTGCAGTAGTTCTGATTTGGAAATAAAGAGACGACCTTTCTGGGTTTCCACCTACGATTAGGAATGGAGCTGTAGCAACGTCTGTTCCTGTTGCATCAAGAGTATATTTACTTGATGTAAGGTCGATAATTGCTCTATCATTAACCAATGCATTTATCTCTGTCTGTGTGTCTGCACCTGCGGCTGTCTTTGCCTTAATCTCGTAAACTACACCTGGAAGTGGAATGTAAACATCCACATAACCGTCTACTGCTGTTGTCTGTGTTGAGCCTGATGCTACAACACCTACTATAGGAACCATAGTTCCGATAGCTCCATCTGCATCTGCTAGAGGAATCACATATTGTGATCCCAAAGCCTTGAACTTACATATTTCTCCTACAAGCAACACAGTAGTGTTGGCCTCTGTAAGGAAACGTCTTGTTGGGATAACATTGTATCCTGCTGGGTCCTTGATTCTAATATCATTTTTCGCCATATAATTAAAAGTTTAATTGAATAATTAACTCTTTCTATTGGACATCAATTGTTTAACAACATCTTCACGCTTATAACCGTAAGAAACCATCTTGTCTACCCAAGCTGAATCTGGAGCAGAAAGATTTTCATCTTTAACTTCTACAGATTGACTTGATCCTGTTGAGTTTGACTGTGTGCCTTTAGACACAGCAGCCGCGCGCATCTCCTCAAGAGTCTTATCAGTCTTTGGCTTATTTGCCAAAACAATAGCATCTTGAAGATCTGTCAGGATAGCAGAACGAGTGAAACCTGTTTTAGTAATTCTATTTTCATAGATACTTTTTACAGCTTCACGCTCTGCCGGGTCGGTTACTAATTGTGAAAGAGTATCATTAAAGTTCTCAGCAGAAATTTCTAGCTTATGCTTTTCGATTTCTACCTTTGCCAACTCAAGAGCCTGCTCTTGTATATCTTCTATATTTATCTGAGCAGTAGCAGCTTCTGTCTTAGGTGCTTTCTTCAAAGTTACAATTGTGTGTTGAGCTTGTGAAAGTTCATTTTCAATCTTTGCTTTGTCGGCTTTTAAAGCCTCAAGTTCCGCCTTAACAGTATCTGTTTCATTTGTACCTGATGCTGGTACTACGGGGGTTTGTTCATCAGCCATATTTATATGTACTTACTTTAGGTGTAAGCTACCTTTTTAAACGCACTGAGGTGTACGCAACCTTACTAAAAAACAACCCAGTCAGGTTGTTGATATGAGAACCTATATTATGACACTCCCATACCATAACATTGGTGCTCGTATCAGCAACCTGGTGGGAGTATTCAGTTGTTACATATATTATAACATACTTTCATAAGTCAAGCTACATTAAGCGTGACATATTTTCTACCTTATTTTTAATTTGTTCTAGTGTCCACATTGTTGCCTTCGTGAAGACAAGATCATCCTCTGTCCTTGACTCAAAATATATTTTCTTCTCCGCTAAAGCAAACAATTCTCGCATCACCAAAACATAAGCATCATTGTTTACTAAGTCTTTTGCAGACTTTGATATAGCTTTTGTTTCTTCTATTGACAGAACATGTTTTCCAATGCTTAATGTTTTGGTTTTAGTATCCATCACTAAATATTCTCTTTCAGTTATTAACTTAAAAAGATGTTTAGCAAACCAATGAAACATTTTCTTTTTTATTTTCATATTTATTCTGTTGCTGACATTGATGCACCAAGACTATTACTCCCTGTGATTTGACTCAACATACTAGTGTTGACCCCAGTCTGCTTTATACCTCCATTGGTAAGTGGATTAGCACCTCCATCTGGTGCAGGAGCTCCAGTCTGTTGTGGTACAGGAGTAGCCTTTTTCATATACTTATCTGTATCTCCTGGCTTATAGATACCAACAAGGAAGTCACGTGTGATTGCCTCCTGATCTAATGTTGGGTTTTGAATTGCTCGGTCATAAAGTTCAAGGTTCAAGGCCTTCTCAAGTGCCTTACTCTTTGGAGTAAGGTCATCTGCATTAACACTTATCTTGTAACGATAGTCTCTAATCAACGCTGGGTTTACTTTATAAATCTTTGTCTTGGACTCTGGTCCTCCTTCCTCATTCATAAGATTATAACTCTCTTCCATATACTTATCCTCAGAATCTATCTCTGGCATTTTAGTTGGATCAACAAGCTCAATCTTCTTATTTACCTTTTTACCCTCCATCATTTTATCGTGTAGAGTAAACTTTCTATATTTTGATTCTCCTGTGATTTCTGACAATTGAGCAACTGTCATGTGCTGTAGGATATCTCCAACCATTAATCTTCCGACATCTTCCACAAGGAAAGCAATCATTTTTCCAAAAAGACCAAGAGCAACTTGAGCATTTTTTTCCATAAGTACAACCTCACGTGCTGTTCGTTCACCTCCTGATGATTGTCCGCCTCTTAGGTTGTCCTGTGAACTTTCTGACATCGATCTCTCCACCATCTGGATTGACTCCATTCCTGCGCGTATGTCTGCGCGTGGTCCAAATGCCTCCATTTTTGTTGTTGGATCACGAAAGGCAGTAACTGAACCTGGCACAAAGACATTTGTATTTACCTCCTCACTTCCGTATAGAGCTGTAGGCGGCATCAATGACAAGAATGTTCCGTCCAATATCATATTGTAAAGTGTATCTACAATTTGCTGATCACTTCCAAGCTTATTCGCTGAACTCTTGTAGTAGAAGAATTTTCCGTTATTAAGTGGCTCATATCCACTTTTCGCAAATGGGTATAATTTATCTTTTCTCTTTAGTGGCTGATCTGGGTCCGACACCAAAATACCATTAAGAAAAACAAGTTCTAGGTCCAAGTATCTGTTGTAATAAATTGTTTCGTTCACCAGGTACCCCTTCAACAATTCGTCATGTACATCATAAAATCCACGTGTTCCTGTATCAAAAACACAACGTACTCCGGGCTGCACAAACTTAAAGTTTGTTTTGTCGCCATATGCAACTTTTGATTCCTCGTAATCTACATATCTGTTTCTAATAATAAATCTCTGCTTCTGAATATTTGTCTCAAAGATATTTGAGATTAATATTTCCTTCACACTCACAACATCAAATTGAAATCCTGAAAGAATCTCATCCAATACTTTTTTCTTTTTCCAACTTCCGTCTGCTTGTATTTCTTTTATCTCACGGAAATTTTCTGTGAGTTTTACTTCCATAATAACAGCAGGGTCAACGAGCGCCGTAATAACTCCGATAAGAAATGATTTCTTATATTCTGAGTTTTCAATATTCCATTCCACAAGGTCTCCCATCACCTCTCCCACTAACTGGTCATCATCATCCTCATCATTCTGTGCTGTAATTCTAGGGTATAGAACACTTGCTGTAACGTGGGCTGCAATTGAAATTAATTTATTTCGAGTTACTGGTCTAACTGTTTGAGCACGCCATGAATCATCTGGGTCTTCACTCTTAGGTGGAACATATGAGTTAAATGCCATCTGGTTGGCATCTGTCTCTTGGGTTAGGGTTCTATCATTAAACTCACGTCTTCCGCGCTCCTGTTCGTTCCAGCCGAATATAAAATCTTTAAGGACAAGGGATGTGGCATCTCTCACTTCTGGTGAAGGGTTAAAAGATGATTTTGCTTCCATCACATTACCTTTTACATCGGTCTTTAGTTTTGTATACATAGTCTAATTATAACACATTTTATTTTTTCTTTCCATAAGAAAGCCACTTTGGTTTGTAGGATTTTACATTTCCGTTGAAGGTGTTTACTCCGAGTAACAAAAAGAATGACATCGCATCTGCGCGGTCATCTCTACGCCCACGGGGAAAGGCAAGAAGTTCTCTCTCGTACTCCATGTCCCCATGTCTGTGATGAATGACACCTGCGGCATAAAGAGCAACAAGTCCTTTTATTCTTTCCTCTTTGTTTGTCCTCGAACGTAATTCGTGAACCGTAAAATAAATACCGCGCTTACGCTGTTCCTCAATAACTGAATACTTTAGGGCCTGCTGATACTGCACCGTTTCAATTGCAACTTCACTCCTATACTCCGACTGATGGGACATAATTAATTGAACTGTCTGGTCTGGTGTGAAGTGCCCCGCATCCTCTTTGATTCTGTAGATATTCGGCCCGTTCACCTCTTTTGCTACCGTAAGAACCACTGTATTGTCGGCTTTTGCTGATTGAGAAATAGCAGGGTCCACGAGGGTATAATACCTTAAATATTTACCCTCAAGGTCCGACTCCTCAAAATATCTAAACATGTGGGGCTTGAAGTCCTGCGCCTCTTGTAATATAGGATCTTGCTGATACTGTGATGCCCAGTTATATAAACCTGATGTTTGTTTTATATTTTCTAGCACGGGAATTGGGAACTTTGATTTCCATAATGGCTCTCCCGCCTTCCTCAATAACTTCCCGTCATAGTATTCATCGTCTTCCGCAATTGCCGGAAAGTTAATAACCGTCCACTCGTCAAAAGATTGGCCTGAGGCCTTACCTCTTTCCATTTCCTCCATGAGCCTACCCACGAGATCATCACAGTTATGCACTGTAATTCCTCCAATATTTATTTCTCCAGCATCTACCGTTACATCATAAATATCATCATTATAGTCCTCTACAACTTCGATTGATTTTAGTTCTTTAATTTTTATTTCTGTTTTATTTTCCAACAATATAGCTTTATCTCCCACCTTAAAGTCTCCCGCCTTCTTCCACCCCTCCTCTGTTTTAATGAGGTGATCGTCTGTAACCTCTATTGCTTGCCCTGAACCTGAAAACAATAATCGCAACATTTTTTTGTCACCTATTGGATTTCTTTGAATATGTTTAATTGGCTGATACCCCTGTGACGTTAATATTAAGTCTCCTTCGTTTACATTTTTTATTGATACTAATTTTCCGTCAATATTTACTTCCTGAAAGGCCGAGAGGCAATGCCACCTCTGCATTATAACTATTACCCCACCAAACCCTTCAAGACGTGAGTATAATGTAGAGCGATAATACTCCCATACCGTGTCTCTTACTACTTTAGACTCTGCCTCTTGTCTGTCCTTATGGGGGTCGTCGATTAAGACACATTTTGCACCCTTGCCAGTCACGGAAGTGCCGATGCCAACTGAAGTATAACTCCCGCCCTTATTCGTCATCCATTTGGCCTTCGCCTTTTGGTCCGAGCGCAATTTAATATCAGGAAAGATAAACTTGTATTGATCGCTGTTAATCACGTCTCTCGTCTTTAATCCGTTTGTTTCCGAAAGCTCAGCACCGTAAGAAGATATAATGAAGGGCATATCGGGATATGTACCTAAAGCCCAAGCAGGGAACAGCACCGAGGCAAGCTCGGTCTTACCGTGACGTGGGGGAATAGTCAGAATAATTCTCACCTTCTCGCCCCTAGCGATTTGGTGTAGGGATTTCTCTAGGATATTACCAATAAACTCATGAAACCACTCGGCGTTGTACCCCTCCTTCACGATTTCACAGAAATTCATAAAGGACTTACGGCCTGCCTGTTGTAGGAATGCCATTTGCTCATCGTGATTGATTCT
>VFKX01000042.1 GCA_009885285.1 Candidatus Falkowiibacteriota bacterium | reverse complement strand
TACCTGCTCTATCAGCAATTTTTTCTTGGAAGTTGAGCTTTACCTTAACAACATAAGATTTGGAGACCAAATAGCCTGCTTTTAATAACCACTTATCCCAATATTGCCCCCTCACTCCAGGAAAACTTACTGCCTGATAATTTGGTCCTGTTCCACCAAAGTCTACAATAGACGGATCAATAGTTTGTGCTCCACGAAGAATCCACCCGTTTGGTGGTTTCCCGAGCTCGTATGAGCTGAAATCATCTTTGAATACAACATTCGAATTTGACGGGTCAATCAAGGGGACAGCCGATTTCGTCGGAGAAGCCGTTATTGGGAAGAAAGAGGATACGTTGTTAAAAAGTGACATGCCAAGTAAAAATAAACAAACTAATGTAACTAAAACAGGAATTATTACCAAACATGAACTAATTGCAGATTTCACCGCCTTTTTTTCAGGAACAGTCTGTGGCTGAGATGGTTGCGCAGGTTGAACATTTATGGGCTGAATGTTGGGTACTACCGCTGCCCACAAGTCAAGTTGACGCGCAAGTTCTTCCACGGTTTGGTGGCGACCAGTAGGATAAATAGAAAGAGCCTTCAACACTGCCTTTTCCACCTTCTCACTAATTTTCTGGTTGTAATATCGCGGTGGTTTGAGCGTGTCAGCAGGTATGCGCTGAACACATTCAGGCGGCACCTGCCCCGTCAGTAACACATAGATGGTTGCACCCAATGAATATACATCCGTACGGATATCAGTAATCCCTGTGCCATATTGCTCAATCGGCGCAAAACCGGGTGTTTTTCCGAGCATGCCCGGTGTTGATGTGGCTACATCGACACCTTTGTACAGTTTCGCCAGTCCAAAATCCACCAACATAGCGTCATCGTTTTTATCTACGATAATATTTTGCGGTTTGATATCGCGATGAATGATAGGCGGGTCTTGGGTATGAAGGTAGAAAAGCGCATTGCAAATTTGTCCAACCCATTTTAGTACCCGCGATTCGGGTAATCTTCCGCCTGCGAGCTGTAGTTTTCTCTGCAGGTTTTCCCCCTCAATAAAATCCATGACCAAATACAAGCCCTTACCGGGCAAGCTAAAGTGATCGGTCACGTTCGGCAAGTGCGGGTGCTTGAGATTCGCCAATATCTCGGCTTCACGGCGAAACTGGCGCGCAGCATCATCGGACACGTTAAGATTTTCTTTGAGCGCGACTGTTTTACCCAGCCGCGAGTCATGCGCACGATATACTGCGCCATATCCGCCATGCCCAAGTTCCTTGCCTATTTGATAGCGCCCGTCGAGAATTTCGCCAATGTTTAACATCGCTAGACCTTAAGGAATCTGATTTATGCTTGGTTCCAAGTATGAAGTATATACCCAATTACGATTGGAATGACTGGCTTTCATGCGCCGTTGGGGGAAGTACAATCTCTGCGTGCTCACGAAGTTCAAAGCGCAAATGGCAGGTTCTTTTGTCGTCCTTGTTGCCGCCCAATGTAATCCGATCGCCATGAGTTAAAAGACAGGGACTCTTGGTGCGTTGCTGGTTGACAAACGTTCCATTTGCGCTTCCCAAGTCCACAAGATTTATCCCATCGATTCCGCGCTTGATTACGCAATGCTTTCTTCCTGCATTGGTGAAACGTGTTGGAATAGAAATGTTGCAATCAGGGTTGCGTCCTAGAGTGGATTCATCATCCGTCAAGTGAAAAATCTGGTTTTCATCTGCGCCTTCGAGAAATAAATATCCCCACACATTCGCAGTAGGCATAGCTGCTTTCATTTCTCTCCATTCAACCAGTTTCATCTCTTTAGAAAGCATAGTGTCAATCGTCCGAGGTAACAACT
>VFKX01000011.1 GCA_009885285.1 Candidatus Falkowiibacteriota bacterium | reverse complement strand
GTGCCGCGGTGAATGGCAGCGTTGACGCTGAGACTCTGAGCGCCATCAACGCAAAACTTGATAAGCTCCTTGCAAATCAAGAGGATATGAAGGTCGGGGATGACAAACAATAATCGGGCAAACGTACAATCGCTGCTGACGAGTCTTGGGATAAAAACACCACCAGTGGATGTTGAGTTAGTAGCCCTCAGCCTAAACTTCATCGTCCTTCCCTGTGATTTGCCAACTATTGCTGACGGAAGGATGGAAGTTCGAGATGGAAAAAAATACATTGTAGTCAACCAAAACCACCCTAGAGTGCGACAGCGGTTCACAACAGCTCATGAGATTGGTCATTTCGTCAACGGCCATGACGCAAGCACATACATGACTGATGACGCCTTTGACTATCGTAAAAAGGATCACCAACAAGAAAAAGAGGCTGACCGCTTTGCGGCCGAACTTCTTATGTCCCGTCGTTTTTTGGAGAGGGATTGTCTGAGCTTCACACTTGAGGAGCTGGTGGAGCGCTATCAGGTTTCCAGTGAGGCAATGAATATACAGCTCTCAACCTTGAGACTATTTCCAAAACACGCGAAATAAGGCTTATGGTTTCGACATGTCCAGATCTTTATATGGAGCGAAATAATTTGCCAGGTCTCCCAGCCAGTACCTCAGACGGTTGTGTCGCAGACTTGCCTCAATACAGATAACCATTTTGTTTGTGTAACGACTGTGTGGCTTCAACTGATCTAGGCTTTTGAGCCACATTTCTACCCTCTCCGCCTCTACATACCTGCCAAAATGCAGGTTATCGATCATTGTGACAATGTTTTCAGGATGAATCTTTTTATTGAGTAAGTAATCGACGTAGTCAGCCGTTCGTTGGCAGAGGCAGCGTGCTACGATTCTGAGCAACTGATCTTGTCTTTTGTCATCAACTGAGCGTAAAAACATCCCCCATGCAATGTCTGCTGGGGTGTCTGTGTCCAACATACGCAACACCTCCCAAGATTCCAGACTTTTATCATTTTGCTGGACGATGTTGTCGATAAGTTGACGGATTGTTTTTTTATTGACTAAGGTTGCAACCAAAGCAGAGTGAAAATAATAGCTGTCACCCCAAAAACGCCCTCCTCCGTTATGGCTTCGTCGGCGGCGGGAGGACTCATATAGCCGAAACAGGTCTGACGCGGCATACTGGATATTGGTGAGTGATTTTGACATAGACCCAGATCAGCTAGTTCGTCGTATAGCGCCCAAGACAAGCTCTCGCTCGGCTTCTGAGAGTTGGTAAAGTTGAAAAACTTCCTCATCAATCTGCTTGTTGAGTACCTCAACTTTTTTACCCAGCTCAACTATCTCTTTTTGTCTCGATCTAAACCATTTCTGTAGCTCTTCCTTTTGTGGTAGCGGCAACTTCACCTTTTGTTTACCAAGAATCTCTACCAGCTCATTCCAACCCAACTGAGCGACGTGTTGGATTTTCTTGTTCGCCGTAATCTGGTACTCATCTACTAAAAAGCTGACTACACTGTCTTGGTGCCTCTTAAAGTCGGCGGTGAGGATTGTCATGTCATTTGCCTTCTGAGCGAGAGAGGATTGAGAGCTTGTATCACCGATAATAAAAGGCAGTTGGCGTAAATACGTGAGTTTGACTTGAGGGAAAACCCGCCCTTGCTCTCTCACTTTTTGCGTGTAGTAGTACTCAAACAGCTTCGAGTTCAATATCGCCAAGCAGTAGTGGAGGTCGACTTCTTGATAGGCTGGCTTGAGATAGGCGCATTGAATGGTATTCCTAAACCACAGCTCATCCAAACTAACTACAGCTTTGATCGTTGAGGCAGTTTGACGCCAGAGTAGCTTTGGCTTTGAAAATGATTCGGCAGAAAACGAAACTTGCTCGTTGTCATTCAGCACACTTTTATAGTCAAGATTGAACACCTCGTCTGTTTCGTCAGTAATAAAATATCTGTCGATCAAGCTCCCGTAGTAAGTGCTGACCACATTAGGAAAAGACCTTGATGTATTTTTCTGAAAAATCCGTTCATAGAGATCACTACCACCCTTGTTTTGTAGCCCGATGTTGGATCTGTGATATTGAATTCCTGCGTCTCTTAACTCAAAAACGTCATCAATCACCAAACTACCCTTGGCAAATATGGAGCTTGAGCTTTGGAGCCGCTGTTTTTCCTGTTCAAGATCGAAGCTAACTAGTGTGACCGAGACATCTTGCGACAAACTGATGTCTGCAAAAACAGCCTTTTCCTTTGGCTTATCTTTTCTCACAACCAAAATAGAAACTGGCACCTCTGCGTCGCTAAATACTTTGTCGCCTAAATTGATGACGTAATGTTCATATTCTTCGAGTAATTCCTTGAGGTCTTTATACTTGGGTTGGAAAACAAACGTGTTGGGTACGATGTAGCCGAGCACTCCCCCATCGCACAGAAGATCAAGCGCTTTATCAATAAAAAACTTGTAGGTATCTTTATGGCCGCTCGCCGTCTTTGGATAGTGCTGCTCAAACCAAGTGTAGAGATCGTCAATGTCTGCGCCATACGGAGGGTTACCAATGATTACATCAAAACCCCCTTTATCCATAACGCCCGCAAACTCAGTCTGCCAGTTGAATGCTCGCTCACCCACGACCGTAGGATCGTCAATTAGCGAGTTACCGCACCTGACGTTATTATCTAGATTCTGTAGTCGCTCTGAGGCTCTAGCGGTCTTTAACCACAAAGAAAGTTTGGTGATCTCAACGCTTTCTGAACTGAGATCGACGCCAAAGAGATTATTGAGCAAAATACTCTTGTCATTCTCAGCAAGATCAGTGTCCCAAAGTTCCAGAGACTGCCCTTTTTGGAGTTTCTCTACCTGCTTGAGCTCAGTTCTGACTTTGTATTCGTTCAAGAGAAACGAATGAGCTTGATTAAGAAATGCCCCACTACCACAGGCGGGGTCAAGAATTTTGATAGTTTCGAGCTTCTCTGGGTGTTCTTCAAGGTACTTCCCCACTGTGTTTTCGACGATAAACTTGGTGATGTACTCTGGGGTATAAAAGATGCCCTGCTTTTTACGTAACGATTTTTTATGGTCGAGCTCGGTATCACCCACTTGTGCCTTGAGTTCCTCAAGGTCGCTAATGCTCTGCTCAAAAATATGACCGAGAATGTTAACGTTGAGGTCGCTCTCAAAGTCATATTTCGTTAGCGTGATAATCTCGTCCCAAATTGGGTCTTTAATCGCTAGCTTGTCTAGTACATCATCACTCTTGAATAAACCTCCGTTGTATTCGTTGATAGTCGGCTTTACACGATCGTTTCCCTTATCAATGGCATGGAAAAGGCCACGAAACTCCGACCATACTCTCTCATCACTCGCGGAAAACGAGTTCATGGCGCGATCGTAGGTTTGTTTGATAAGGTTGGCTGGCAGGAGAGTGCTAGTATCCTCACACACCAGCGTGAACACCATGCGGTCGAGAAGCTTCTGAGTTTTTTCGAGTAATACGAGGCGACCAACTGTCGGATTGTTGCTCACGAGATGCTGGAATACCTTGAGGCGAATTTCCTTGTAGTGGGCATAAAACTGCTTGGTGATGTTTTCTTCCTGCTTAGTCGTATCCTTAACCAGTTGCTCGATGAGCGACTCTCCCCCACCGCCGATCAAGTTGAGTTTATTGAGGAGAAAATAAAACCGTTTGAACTCGTAAGCCTGATCTAGGTCGAGAATCTCAAACTTTTCATAAAAACCCATCCCTCTGGTTTTGCAGTAGAGTCTGATTTCTCGGAAATTGGACACTATCACCCACTTACAGCGATCAAACTTGTTGAGATAGTTAAACGCCTGTTCTACAGGGGTGAGCTTATTTGCTCTACCAAGCTGCTTTTTATCGAGGGAAGTCTTAGCGTCTTTGAGTTCGATAACGGCTTCTGTCTTGTCGGTAACCTTATCTTTGGTAAAAAACCCAAGAGCACCGTCTGCTTCCTGGGAGTCAATGTTTGTTTTAGGCTCTTGAATCAAGTTCCACTCTTCCCCACCTGATGTCTGGGTGACATATCCTAAAATGGTTTCAAAGAACTTCGATAAAAATTGACCCTGTATGCCTGTTTCCTTGGTTTTATTAAGGTCGCTATCCTTGAGAGCCTTCTGCCAACCAGTAATTAGCTTTTGTGCTTTTTCGACTTCCCCTTGAGGAATCTCATATCTCTCTATCGAGCGTGTAAGTAGTTTTTTGTTAAACAGTTGCATTATGTGTCTCGTGTGTCAAAAAGATTTTAAAAATCTATTTATTCTCTTTTTCGTTATTCTCTTTTTATTATTATATGGAGCGATCACCGACGGAACTCTGATTTTCACCTGTGAAACTCTGAGTTTCAATCATGAAACACTCCTGCCTTGGCACGGTGCTCTCGTAACCGCTTCGTTACCTCGTCTACCCGCTTGTCTAGGGCTGCAAAGTCGAACTCGATCATATTGGCACGTCCAGTGCGTTTGACCGTTACCACCCCTATGTCCTCAAGTTCCTTGATGCTGCGGCTGATGGTGGGCTTCGACCACCCTGTTTCCTGCTCGATGAGCTCATACGACGGGTAGCAATAATCCTTGTTAAATCGGTGCATACACAGCACCACAAACAAAAGTTTGGCATTACTCGAGACAGTTTTGTCGGCGATCATGACATTGGGGATGGTCGTAGTTCCCGCTCGAAGCCACTTTTCTTTCACTCGAAGGACTTGCTCGATTTGGTTACTACGGGATGATAAAAGGGATTTAATGGCGTCCATAGGTTAGTTAGTTAGTTGACTGATTAGTCGACTGGTCAACCGACTGGTCAGTCGATCAATCGTTTCTTTGGTTGTAATCTCATCATCCTCGAGTATAAGGCGCAGAATGGTTGAGCGATCTATTTTTTGAACCACCCTTCCCTCAACCTTTTCAGCGAGCATTTTGACTGCTTTATCAAGATCGTCGTCCTGTTTTTTGGTGATGTAGAAGGCCTTAGGTCTGCCAAGAATAGGGGACGAGTCGATTGGCTTCTTAACAGGGGAGTCGTTTACATGACCGATAGGCTTAACGACTGACTTAGTAAGCGGTTGAGTGGTAGATACAATGGTCGACTGATTAGTCGACTGGTCAACCGACTGAGTGACTGGCTGGTCTGCTGCCTCAAGATTGGATGGTTGTGACCCCTTAATGGATGGGGTAGAGGATGGCTGAAAAAAAGACGAGCCGCCACGTAATTCGTTGGCAATGTCAGCGGTATTGAGTGTTTTTTTCATAGTCCGACTTCCTCAATTAAGCGTAAATAGGCCTCGGCTGACTTTGAGTGTTCATTAAACGAGAAAATGTCCTGTTTGTTGAAGTGGGCATCCCTGACGTCTGTATTCCTTGGAATGACGTTTTTAAACACCTTCTCGCCATATGTCTGTCTCAGGATTTGCAGGGATGTTTTGGAGTTGATGGTGGGGTCAGACATGGTAAACAAGAAGCCCAGCACGTTGATCGAAGGGTTGAAAAACTCTTTGACCTCCTCGATCGTTTTACTGATCTGGACGATTGAATCAAGCTCAAAATACCCAGGGGAAACAACAATCACAATCTTATCTGAGGCTGTAAAAGCATTGATGGTAAGCCAAGATAGGGCAGGGGGGCAGTCGATAAAGACATAGTCGTACTGGTCTTTGACTTTGTCGAGCTCATTTTTTAGACGTGCTTCTCGGTGATCCTTGGCAGTAGTAAGCTCAACGTCGGTATTGGAGAGCAAAATATGGGCAGGTGCGATGTGGAGGTTAGCCACAGAAGTCTGATGGACAACGAGAGGTTTTCTCTCGAGAATAGTCGCAAAAATAGTCTGATCTTTTGTCAGACGGGGATAGTCAGAGATGAGAACTTTAGAAGAGTTTGCTTGGCTATCAGTATCGACAAGCAATACTTTTTTGCCTCGTTTGGCCAAGCCAGCAGCAAGAGAAATTGTAGTGGTGGACTTTCCAACACCACCTTTTTGTGATGCAATCGAGATAATCATGGTTTCCTTTAATTCGTCGGAAGCCTCGTTTGAGGGTGTTCTGGCCGAATTGGGACGTAATGTGGTTAGTATGTATCCTATCTTACGGTGTGGCAACTATGACTAAGTAGATCAATATCATTCTTTATGACTGTAATTCATACATGATAGTTATTGTTCATAACTGGAAGATATAGTTGACACTTTGTCTACTTTTTCGTATTATATGTTTGTATGAATCCCGCAGACATCCAAACCCTTTTGACCAAATGGAACCCTCACTTTCTTGATGTGAATAAGGGTTTATGGCAACATACCACCCCTAGATCTTGGTATCTTTCTCAGATTGAAAAAACCATCAACATGCGACATGTTGTGGTGCTTACTGGAGTACGCAGATCAGGGAAGTCTGTTTTATTGCATCAGTTGATGAATAGTTTGATTGTTTCTGGTGTCAGCGCGACCAACGTGGTTTATATCAATCTTGAGGATATTCTCATCGAGAAGTATTTGGTTGAAGAAGGAAAACAGCGAGACAGTTTTGTTGTGGGAGCTGAGCTGCTGGAAAACCTCTATCAAACATACAGAGCCACCTACAACCCTCAAGGGAAAGTATATCTTTTACTTGATGAGATCCAGGGAATCACCGCCTTTAATCATGTGTTAAATACATGGTATGAATCCCAGGAGAACGTTAAGGTTTTTGTCAGCGGCTCTCATCGGTCGATTGAGGAATCAGAAACCGCTACGCTACTGACAGGTCGTACCATCCAGTTCGTTATTAACCCCCTGAATTTTTTTGAATATCTCGGTGTACGGGGAGTAGAGTCTCATGCAGGTAGTACTATCGAAGAAGTTTGGAGAAGTAACGCTTCCCAAGCATCGGTGTTTCTCTTTCACCTCCACAACTACCTCATAGAAGGAGGGTTCCCAGAAATTGTCTTAGCAAAAGAAGAAGATGAAAAGCGACGCATTGCTCAAGGGTATTATCGTAACTTCTTGGTGCGAGACATCATCTCGCCACGTCAAATTCGCAATGCACGAGACATCGAAGTACTGGGCTTACGGCTTTTGGCAGATTTTACAAAAACCCATACTTATCGCAAACTTGGACTTCCACTCAAGCTTGCCCCAGAGACGGTCAAGACCTATCTCGAGTATTTCTACGATTCCTACCTTTTCTCAGAGAGCTCATTTTTTTCATACTCAACCAAAGAAACTCAAGATGTCCAAAAACCCAAGAAAATCTACACCGTTGACAATGGGTTACGAAACTTCAATGTCCTTCGCTTCTCTCCAGACTTGGGCAGAAATGCCGAGAACGTCGTTTTTAATGAGCTCAAGAATACACACGCTGGAGTGTTTTACTGGCAAGATACTCATGAGGTTGACTTTGTTGTCATGGATGAGGAAACGAGTTTATACAACTGCAGCTACACCGACGAGTTTGCGCAAAGAGAAGAACTGGGCCTTGTAGAAGGTATGAAAGCATTCAAAAAGGAAAAAGCTGTGCTTCTGACAAGGAACACATATAAAGAGAAGCAGGTTGATGGGAAAATCATCCAGCACATACCGCTCTGGGCATGGCTGCTGGCTCAAGGGTATGTGGGGTTTGAGGCTAAGTAAATAAAGAGCTATTCTGTTCTAAATGAATAATACGTATCTCATCCCACCTATCACAATTGATACAAGCACAATGCTCGAAAGAGCACGCCAGGTCTTTGACAACCTTGATGTCGCGAAAGCTTCTCGAGATGATTACCAATGCCGTATTGGGTTTTTTCTTGACTTCATCCAAAAGCAGGGGATGAGCTTTAACACCTTTTTGGAGTTCAAGCGGATGCTAGCTGAGAAAAATGATTGGTCAGTGTCGACTAAAAATAAATACTTGATCTCTGCTCGGATATTCGTCAAAGAGCTCAATCGCACGGGATTCCTGCCCATGGATATAACTCAGAATGTGAAGAGTTTTGCGCAAGATAAAAAACACAAGCGTGATGGCCTCAACGATGACGAGATTACACAAGTAACAGATAGCTTGAGAAGCCTGCCAGAATCGACTCAAAACACTCGCCTCCGTGCCATTGTGTGCCTACTCACCCTCCAAGGTTTGCGCCAGATCGAAGTAACGCGCCTGGATGTTGGTGATATTGATCTGGTTGGGAAAAAGGCTTTTGTGCGAGGGAAGGGGAGAGATGATAAAGAACCCATCGACCTTCACCCCATTGCTGTGGCGTCAATAAAAGAGTACCTGAAACTCAATAAGGTTGCAGACGGAGCACTCTTCATCAGCTCGAGTAATAACAGCCGAAAACAACGCCTTACAACGCGTGGCGTACGTCTTATCGTCAAAAACTTCCTCTCAGAGCTTCACATTGAGAAGTCTACCCATGGTTTTCGGCACTACTTCACAAGTAAGCTAATTAAGGCCTACAAGGGCGACTTGCTAGAAGTGGCTCGGTACACTAGGCACAGAAGCCTTGAGATGCTACAAGTCTATAACGACAACATCAAGAGACAAGCAGACTTACCACGGTATTATCAGACTTTTGAAAGTGTGGGATTCTAGATCTATGCCAGAAACAAGAAAAGACGAGTTTGCTCAGAAAACAGAGATCAACCGCGGGATTGATGATTTGGAGTTTCGTATCTCTCAACTTTCCCAGCGGGGCATGGACTTAATGGGAGAAGAAGTGAGAGGTTTCCCGAGTGAATTAGAAGACGGACTCATTAAATACTTGCAAAATATCGCCTCCCCAGTGTGTATTGATTGCGGTTCAGGAGCGGGCAATGTGTCGAAAGGCATAACAGACGCTATCCCAGGAGCTAGAGTTGTGAGTTTTGACTTACATCCACAAAAATCTGAGAGAGAGAGAGTACTACAGGTTCGTTCCGACCTCATCGACTCTATGCCTGCAGCAACAGCGGTCTCGGACTTATCAATAGCCCAATACCTCATCAGGTACTTGGACGACCCACTGAGGCTCATCAACGAGCTGATACGAGCAACAAAGGAAGGTGGTTTTGTTATAGTTAACGGCATCAGTAAGATGAAAATCGACAAGGGTGGGGAGGCGTTTTCATTCTTTACCGATTGGAATGATAATTTTGATACGGCCAAGGCAAAAATCTATGTTAAAGATGACTGGGTGATAATTCAGGTACTCGATCAATCCTTTAGGTTGGTGGGAGAGATTGACGAAAAGCAGTCCTATACGATCAAGGACAATCCTGACCCAGCTGAGATAATGGATAAGGCTCACTTCGTTTATAAATGACACACATCTAGTATGAAAGCAATATAATGCCAGAGCGATCAGCGATCAGCGATCAGCCGTCTGCCCAATTCGACGCTTCCAAAGATGAGGTGGGTTCTGACAAAAGAGCCTCTCTTGTAGATCAATATGCTCAGTATTGGTACGACATCTTAAAAACAAACCTTCCTGATTTTAGAGGTGATTTTAGAACCGCCTCTCTGTTAATGGCTCATCTTCAAACAGCAATTGATGAATTGTTCGATAAGTATCAAAAGAAAAACCTCGAGGGTATCAAAAAACCTCGACTAAACTTATTAAGGGGTACTGCATCCTCTCCGATCGTAACTAACACTAGGGGAAATGCTATCTTCGTAGAAGAGTCGTTCCTTACTGACTACTCGAAGTACGATCCAGAAGTTAAATTGACGATAGCAAGAGCAGATGGAAGCATTTCTTTTGTTGGCCTTCTTACTCATTTTTTTGAACTTGCTGGTGTTGAAGAAACTCACCATTCGCTTTTTTCTCAGATTAAGGGGCTGATTAAAAGTGGGGTAATTCCCGATTCTGTAACAATTCAAGCCTACGATTCACAACATCACGAAAAAAGAGCATTGTTGGCGCAGTTAGCTTATGCCAATAGGCACTCATTCCCAGATGAAACTATTGGTTTGCTTAGAAAAAGGCTGAGTGAATCTGACAGCATTTCGAAAACAGAACAGTCGAATGAAAGAAGTTTCGGCGCGCTTGCTAAATTAGATGCAATTATTCAGGATAAAAATGTTCGGCGTGCTCAATTCCTCTGGTTGATCAAAGATAACCCTAATCTTCCTGAAGAATTGAAAGATCTCAGCGAGGGAGACTTTCTATTGATAATCAGAGCGATGAGGAGTGGTCTGGCTGCTGCAAGAGATTGCACGATTGATGATCAAAAAATGGGTGATATGGCAATCCCTAAAGACATTGCTTGGATTCGGGCAAATTACTTCGGCGACCAACAGGCCTCTAAGATAGGTTACCAACCAGATCACGACTGGATTGGCGTAACAGGTTTGTGCGTAGCTGAACTGGCTTCAGCCGCTAAAAAAGGGCTAGGTTTCCCATTCGACAAGCTACAAGGGAGAGTGGTTCTTGCTGACGATCTGGCTTTTCTTTTAATGGTTGAAGAGGCGACGCATCGATATGACGTTAAGGCAAGGGGGCTTGCTACAATAGATACATCGTTAGATAGGGAGCATATTGCGGAGCAAACTGCTTCTGAAGTTGTACAACAGGCAGTTGATATGTTCTCAATCTCGGTTTTTTAGAAACAGATTCCTTTCTACCCAAGCTACTAGTTTCTGCAAAAAATCCCATTTTCTCACTGTATCTTCACTGTTATTTTCTACTTCCTGTAATTACGTTTATCGGAAGTAGGGTTAAAACCGATCGTTTGTAGAAGTTACTTTTTGTAGAGTGCTTTCTCAATAGCTAACCAGTTCGACGCGACTTGCGCACCCCTAGAACTGTACTTTAGGTACTTTTGATACCGATGGGTTGGCTTGCCCCGATAGTACTCGCGTCGTCTCTTCATACCTTCAAACAGTTTTTCGGCCTTTTCCTCGTAGTCCATCATTTGACCCAAGTACCTATAGCGAGAGCTCTCTTGGCACTTTTTATAGGTAAGATTCAAACAGTGACGGCAACCAAAATACCGAGAACCCTTATACAATACGCCAACACGTCGCCGACATGCTCGACCATCGGTAATGAGTGGGCAAATAAACCACCATCGTTTCCCTCCAAGATGACACTTTGTGTGAACCAAGCCCACTTTGTAGTCGTAATCATTTTTTTCACCATTATCTCGATCTGTAGTGGTGTATTGAAAGCTGGCGTGTGGCTGATTATCGTTCTCTGGATACCAATAGTTTGTGACATCAATAGTTAGTGAGATGCTAGATTCTCGACCAGAAGATCCCCACGACCACTTGATGGAGCCGCTCTTATAACCAATAAAATAATCATGCTTATTCAACCAAGATACATTTACGTCAAGATAATCCTCTACAGTATCTTTTGTCATAATTATCTCTAAATCATTTCGGATAACGCTTTTGATTGGTCGAGTAGTAATTTTCGACTTTTACCAAACGAACCCATTTTATGATGAGATCTCGACATCGACTGCCAACGGGGCTGGTGGTCTATCGCCTAATCTAGCCGATTGGACACGCTGTAGCTCATGTAACGCCTTATAAAGACCTCGCTCGATCAACGCTTCATAACGTGAGATTTTTTCGATGCCAGAACCCGTTATCATTTCTCCCTCTGCTTGTAGGGCGACCTGCTCATCTGATGTGTCCGAGTTGCCCCACCTCGTTTCCCCCAACACATGCCTTTTCTGCCATTCCATAGTTGCTTTTTCTACTCTTAACACTCGTTTGAGCCTCCAAGCGCTTGATACCACACGCTCGGTGAGAATCAGTTCTAGCTCGCCTATTGGTTTGACGTAATCCCTCATTCTTTTCCCCAACTCAACCAAGTCCTGCTCATCCTCACCTGAGAGTAAAACCTCCCTACTCAACAAGCCATGCTTTATGGCATTGAGTTTACTAATGGCCCTCCCCTCTGGGGTTTTAACTCCCCCGAACTTGGCATTCTCACGGTTGGCAATCAGTTGTTTTGTCGAAAGTGGCTGTGACATCGTACCCTCGTAAGTATCTAAATCATTAGAGATAAGACCTATTATACTCCAATCCCAATCTGGTGGTTGTAAGATCACTCGGACATACCAAAGCCAAGAATCACAGCACCAAGGTTGTTTGTAAGCACTAACCCGACGTATTCCGCCTTAAAGGGTATAACGATCCCCTCACAAAACCGAAAAACGACGGATTCGTTAAGTTTGATAGTCGTATGAGTACAGTACTACTTTTATTTTCTCGGACGCATCGTGCAGATGTAGTTGGAACTAACTGCTCGGCTTTTCAACAGGCTTTTGGTGAGCGGAGAGGCTGTTACCCACCGTGTCCTGCCACCCTGAGTCTCAAGGACTCCCTCTCGGTCGTACCATCTTGTAAACCTTTTTTCAGGTTGAGCTGGGGTTGCACCAGCCTTTACGGCATACTTGTACTCGGACTTATGTCACGGTGTCGGAAGAATGCCCTTTTCATCCGTCCTGTGTTGTATCAACAAGCTCTACTCTATCTTTGTGTGTAATACTTATATTATATCAGCTCTGCCCACAATACTTGCTATTCGTTTTGTGTTCTGCTTATACTGGTATACAATCCCGTTTCTCAACGTAAGTTGATGCTTTTTGATATAGAAAGGATATATATGGACACCTCACAGATAGGAAAACGCATACGACTTCTGAGGCAAGAGCGAGAAATCAATCAGGCTGATCTTGGAAAAGTACTCGGTGTTTCCGCGTCAGCCATCTCTGACATTGAGAGGGGTGTAACGAAGCTTAGTGTGGATGACCTAGTCAAGATAGCGGAAAACTTCGGTGTTGCCGTTTCTACACTTCTTATGCCCCCAAATGCCCAAGCACAAGTTCCTACTAGTGCCGCGGTGAATGGCAGCGTTGACGCTGAGACTCTGAGCGCCATCAACGCAAAACTTGATAAGCTCCTTGCAAATCAGGAGAAGCATGCTAACCCCTGAACAAGCGATGCTACTAGCTCGTGAGATGCAAGAGAACCCAGTGGCTATGGCTCTCACACGGACTGCTATTGCAGCCTCGGTAGGGGCGCTGTATGGCGCAGGACAGGGCGTGTATAAGATGAGCCGTCATCCTGAGTCTCCTAAACGATTAGGAAACGTATTAGCCCCTGCATTGACTGAAGCAATAGAATGGGGTAGCGCTGAGTTTAT
>VFKX01000031.1 GCA_009885285.1 Candidatus Falkowiibacteriota bacterium | reverse complement strand
CCAATCCCCACATTCCCAGAATTCGCATTATAAATATCATTCCCGCTCGTCGTCCAGCTACCTCCCCCGCCAATCACCGTACTCCAGTCAATATACCGCGGCGGCGTGCCGTTTAAAGTAATGGCTGTGCCGGAAGCAATAGTAATGCCAGTTTCAAAAGTCGGACCGGCTTGGGCCTGCGGTCCGCTGATGACAAGCAGAGCTCCGATTAATAAAGCAACAATGATTTTTCTAGACATAGGTATATTTTTATATTAAAACACTTTCTTGACTGAATTGTACCACGTTTGACTATTTGCGACAATAATAATTAAAGGAAATTTCACTGATAAACGGGGAGTAAAAGCGGTCTTCTGACTGCGGCAAAACTACTTTAAGAAAATAACTTCTGGTCGGGGCTATTTCCACTTTCACTCTTTTTTTCTGCCCGAGCTTAAGCCAGTCTTGATTATTAATAGAAAAGAAAAAATCAGCCTTGGTGGCACTCATCGCATCAATGCCGAACCGCGCTTCTTCAATATTGGTAATGGTAATCTGCGAAGAATAGCCGTCATGAGCTAGTGGCGCTGTAACCAGTTGTCCACCGGCTTTATTTTTAAAGCCCTGATCGCGTAAGTAGTACCAAAAATCCTGATTATTTTTTTTAATCTTTGCCAGCAGCGTAATGCCGTCATATTCCGCTCGGCTCAGTTTAAACACCGCTGAATCATCGCCGCGACTAAAGATATTATAGACAAGCTCTCCGGCAATCTCCTCGCCTCGATTCTGCCAAAGTTTAATAAGCATCGGCTTATAGGTCGTGGAGCTGTAAACATACCAAACAATATTAGTTTCAAAAGCGGTAAATAAGACCTCTGGCTTAAACCCGCCATCCATCACGCGGAAATCAAAAAAATTGCTGACATTATTAACCTTGGCGCCTTGAAAATGATAAGCAATGCCTTTATAAGCGCCATAAATGGCCAGATAATTATTTTCCCCGCCACCGAAACCGAAGACGCCGTAATAGGCAGAAATAATCGGCTCCGGAGTCAGGACACGGGAAAAACTTTGGCCGTCAAAACTATAGATTAAGCCTTCATACTTCCCGGCGTTATTAACAGTCACGCCAATTAGCCAGCGCTTGGTCAGCGCACCGATAGAAACCGCGGCGATATCACGACTATTCAGCTCAACCGGTAAAGCTAGCTCATGGCCACGAAAAGACAATTGTTTCCCTGTCTGCTCCAGACAATCATTTCCCAGGCAGCGACGATCGGAATTCATCTGCTTGAAAGGACTAAGACTAACGCTGTTTAAAATATCTTTATCGTCAGTATTAATATTATCCTCGGCCGGTCCGAAGACATAGTCAGGCGCAAAAAAATACGCAGCCGCCAGCTTGTCGTGATAAAGAGTCGTATCTTTAGAGTTGATATAACTCGCGTTAGCAAAAGTATCGAAATGGGAACCAAAAACCAGGCTCGGATCAGCAATATTGGGCGCGATACCATTATCAGAGCGAATAGTTTCTTCCGAGGTGCTGGCTAGCGCCGCCTCCGAGCTTTGACTTGATGATTCCGGCTCCATTAAAACTTCAGCCACATCAGGCGCAATCAATTCTTGAATTTTATTTAAGCTGGAGACCCGGTCAACGAAAGATTCGCCAGAGATAACAATAGTGACCTTCCTCGGACTATCGACCGTCGCGGAGATATACCCCTTCTCCAGAAGATAAAGACAAAAATAATAGGCGACAAGATAAAAGACGATAGCGGCCATAATAATAGCCACGAATAACAGAATTTCTTTAGCGATTATAATAGCCTGAGCCTTAGCTCTGGCGCTAGATTTTGGCTTGACAGCCATAGAGAAATAAGTGACTATTTATAATTATATTATATCATAAACTGATTATTTCGTAACTTTATAAAGTTAGTCAAAAATGGCTAAACTTTATAAAGTTTATAAAAATCTATAAGTCGAAATGTTTCTTAAAATATTGCTTAACTATAGATAATAATTGAGGATTAACGCGACCAATAACTTTATGAAAGCGACTGTAATCAAAAGAGACCACATTATAGACTTTTGCCATCGAGTTAGTTCGTAAATGATTTTGCGTATCGGCAATAATAAGAATATCATCATTAACATTAGCCGTAGTATTCGAAGTTAGCGGGATAACTGTCACTAAATTTGACCTTTTTAGCTGTTTATCAGACTGAACAACAAGCGCAGGGCGTTTATTCTGGTATTCATTACCCACGCTGGGATCGAATTCTGTCCAAACAATATCCCCAAAGTTTAATTCTCCTTTTCTCATCATAAATTTTCATAATAATCATAATCCTCTTTAGATATTGGGCCAGTACTTTTTAAAATATCTCTAGCGCTAAAATCTGAAAAATATTTTAATTCATCGTCTTTCTTAGCATATATCCCTCGCCGCTCACTGACCAGATTATAATGAATAACGGCCCTGTCATTAGTTAACTGCCAAGGGGCGTCGCCATGGGCATATTCTTCAATCTTTCGGGCTGACCAATTTGACATAAGATTAATAACATCATCAATAATTCTAATTTCGTTATAATCTAAAGCGTTCGCCGGATAGTCAATTAAATTCAAATATCTCTTTATTCTCATACCAAAATAATCCTGGGAAATTATTTTTAACTCCTGATTTTTTTTCATTGTTTCGATAACGGGGGCATATTCACTCAAAACAGGGACGGGTCCGAATTGCAAATGGACATAGTTGAGGCCCATCATCGGCTGGCCGTTTATCTCAAAATAATCGAAATCAATAAAGTAAAGAAGTTTATAAAGAACAGTTTCGCCGAGATTAGGCTTACCGGCACATTTTTGCAATATATACAAAATTACATTCCTTAGCTTATCTGGATTAAATTTATACAAAGTATCTTCCAGCTTAATATTCAGGCTAGGCAAATCTTCTTCATATAAAAAATAGTCTGTTTTGAGATTAAAAATACTAGCTATCTTTGCTAATTCTAAAAATTCTAGACTACGATTACCAGTCTCTATTTGAGTAACGGCTGCTCTGGATAGCTTTATTTTCATAGCTAATTTTTCCTGGCTCAACCCATTTGACTCACGCAACTCCTTTATTTTTTTGCCTAAGTTTCGCTTATTAATCATATATTTATATCAATGACTCAATATTACCATATGTATTTAAATATAACAATATTTGCAAAAATGATGTAAAATTAAACATACTCAACAAATAAAAAATGCCAACCTTATGGGCTGGCATTTTTAATTCTCTGCTCGATTTAACTATTTCACAATCATCTTGCCCTGCTCGCCACGAGAACGATGGGCGCCGACGTTGCAGAAGAAAATATATTCACCTGGTTTAGTCGGAGCATTGAAGGAGATAACCTTAGTTTCATCCTTATAGACACCGAGGTCAACGGCAGACATAGATGCGTCCTCATAAACCAAGGTATGCGCTGAATCTATACCAGTCAGGGCGACCGTTACCGCGGCCCCTGGCTTGACGGTAAAGGAATTCGGAGTGTATCCGCTGGCACTAGCAGTTATCTTAATAACGCTCGGCGCTAAATTATCTATCTTAACTGGACCGCTCTGAGACGGAGCTAAGGGAGAAGTTTCAGATACGTTATTTACAGTCTGTTTCCCATCAAGAGTCACTACCTTATCATCCTTAGTGATAGGGCTGGCTCCAGGAGCGACAATAGTCGCATCCTTAATGGCTTCCGGCAAAGCGATGACCGGAGCGCTAGTGGTAGCTTCCGGAGTAGTTTGCGTCTGAGTATTAGTCTGATTATCAGACGGAGTGGCCTCCGGCTGCATATTTTTCCGGCTCTGCATGGCTGCAACCAGAACAATCAAGGCGACCACGATAACCACGGCCACCAGAACTAACATTTTTTTTGATTTTGGTTCCATATTTTTAGTTATTAGTTCCCTGAGGCGTATGGGCCGGGGAGACATGTTTATAAATTTTATATTTATTACTCTTATTATAGCACAACTGGAGATAATCCTTAAATCTATTTGATTATTACGCCCTGTGTTTCTTGATCGAGCGACAAAGTCGGCCAATCACGCCAGTCGTATCGCTTAGCGATTAAGCGATAGGAAATTTCCACCGGCTTATCAGCTCGGAAAATCAGCTTATTATTATCAATGAAATAATAGACCTGGGCAAACTTGCCGTAAGGCGTAATCGCTACTTCGACAGCCTCTTTATTAAACTCAACTACTTGGCGCCAGACCCAGAGGTCGCCGCCTTTCTTTACCTGACTAAAGTCAATCACCACTTCATATTCCTTGCCGTTTAGTTCGGAAATCTTAGCCTTGCCGACATACTCTTCCTTAACGCCTCCAGCGATGGATGGAGCAAACGTTGAGTAATTAATACCGCCGATATTATAGAGTGGATCGATGGTGGTGGCGGTAATTTTGTTAACGGTCAAGTTATTCAAGTTCGTCATATTCTGACTGCCCATATCAATAGCTCCGGTCATAATACCGCCGGATAAGGGCATAAAGCCAGTAGCGGTTGAAGTGCCAAGGGCGGAATCAAGGTAGCCCTTAGTGACGACGTCACCGTCAGCTGTTGGAAGGGCGACATTACCGATTTTGTAATTACCAGCGAGGATGGAATAGCCGGTGGCGGGGACAATCTCAAGAGCAGCTGAAGGAGCGACTGTACCAATACCGACGTTGCCATTCATAAATAAAGCAGAATATGTTCCATCACCGTAAACATGTAATTTTGCGACTGGAGTTGTCGTTCCAATTCCAACGTTGCCGGCAATTAAAGTTCCGCTGTAATCACCCTGTGCCCCGTTACCAACAGCAACTTTATTTGCCGATAGACGCGAAATGCCAGTGTCTGCAGCAGTAATGGCAGTTGTGTTACTAAAACCAAAAACTCCAGTTGAAGGAAGCCGTGCCCCGGCTCCCGCGGAAAGAATGTTCATATCCGCAACCGTGCCTGAATAGAATACGTGGTCTCCCGGAGTATTAGTAATATATTCAAAATGGCCACCGCCTGTAAATCCAAACCCTAACTCGATACCACTAGCTTTATACAGCATCAACTTTGGATGTAATCCCCTGCTATTGCTATACGTGCCTCCCATATCAATAACCACCGGAGCCGCTAAAGCAGAGTCGATGTTTGCACCTAATTTTATTACTGTACCAGTATTAATTGGGGAGGTAATAACTCCATTAACTTCCAAGGCGCTTGATGGTGTCGTCGTTCCAATTCCCACATTCCCTGAATTAGCATTCCAAATATGCCCTCCAAGAGTCCCTCCCCAAACAGAAGTCAAAGAGCTGGTAGCGGTAGCCACAAAAGAATCGACGTACCCCTTAGTGGCGGCGTCAGCGGCCGCGGTTGGCAAAGCCACATTCCCTATTTTATAATTACCGGCCAGAATAGCATAGCCGGAAGCCGGAATAACCTCTAAAGCCGCGCCCGGATTACTTATCCCAATGCCGACATTGCCGGTCGAGAGAATGAGACTACCCCTAATGGTGCCGTTGACATCCAATCCGGAAGCCGGAGCGGCCGTCGCAATACCGACCGGACCATTCAAAGAAACCGGCAGCCAAGTGTTTACATAGTCATCAAAAAGATCGTTCCAGTTATCGGAGGTCAGAGTATCGTTAAATAATTTATCATAGCTGGAGGTGGAGTGATAAGCGGAAGCGGCCTGAGGCCAACCGGATAACAAAAAAACACCATTGATTATCAAAATAGCGAGAAATAAATAAAATTTTTGTCCTGAAAATAGCGGCATTAGAAATTTATTTTTTGGACTTATTACTTAACAGAATTATAGCATTTATTTATATCTGTCACAAATGAATAATATCATCCAATAGTATACATTACCGATGTATACTATTTTAAGATAGATAAGGTTATGTCTGCATTTCTGCGCTCCGTTAATAGCCATGTCTATCTTTCTTGCCGGCACTCAATATTACATTTAGTGAGCAGAAAATGATGCACTAAACTCATTTTAGTGTCAATAATTTCTTACACTGAAATATTTGACCTCACTTTTTATCTAATAATAGACATTATTAGGCTTAATTTTTAGATTACACCCTCAGCAAACAAATTAAATTGTTTACTATTTAAAATAATTATTGACGGCATCCTCAAATTGGTCAATGAATATTTGCTTAAGATTAGAGATGTTATTTATTTCATAAAATAATATCATTGCGACATTTTAAAAGCTTATTCGCGACAATTTTAGCATTCTATCAACTAATATCATACATTACCAATAGATATTATCTCTCTAAATCCTAATTTCCACACTCCGCTTCGAATTCTGAAATTCCCCGATTGACCGAAAAACTAAAGGCGGAAACTCCACGTAATAGACATCATAATTTCCGCCGGTAGACAGCGTTTCATTAAACAAAGAAATATCGGTTGAGGAGCTATATGAGGCACTATTCCACCGCAACTCCCAGAGCAAGCGCTCGGTGCCAGACTCAGCCGCGTAATAAGCACGCGTAGACTGCGCTTGGATACCGCCGGCTTTAATGCCGAGAAAAACCACATACGCCCCACCCAGAGAGACGATCAGCATGCCGGCCAGAATAAACATCGTCAAAATCAGGGCGCTGCCCCGCTTTTCCCTAATAGCTGTTTTACTAAATACAGTCTTAATATAAAACATGAGAGCCATAATTATTTATAATACCGCGACGTCATCGTCGTCTGAATGTCCATTTGCGACTTGAATTCACCTTGTCTAAGGGCATGAGCGCGCAGATTTAAGGTGACGGCCGGCTGAGTCGTCGCCGCTCCGCCTGACAAAACGAAGGTTAAGCGGTCGATGCGAATTTTCGCCGGTGAAATAAAATCAGAAATAGCATCACGCTGAATAACAAATCGCTGCTCTTCCCCACTCTGATCAAGTGAATAAGTCACGCATTCCTGATAATAATTTTTGAAGGTTAAGGTATCTCCGTAAGCATTACTGCCGACTGCATAAATCTCATCATCAGGAATCCCCGGACAATCCCCGGCATTCTTCTGAGCCATGCGAATTTCTTTACCGGTCACCTCCAAAAAGTATTTTAAACTTTCCTGAACATTCTGAGTCGCAATCGCGCTGCGTTGACTGTCAATGACCATCTTAAAAATCTGCGTCGTGGACAGAATGATAACCGAAAACAAAGACACCGAGACGAGCACCTCAATGAGAGAAAAAGCAGCTAGTTGTCTGGATATATTTTTCATGGTTATTAACGCCAATTATATAGAACCGTCTCCAGGTTATAATTATAATTCCGGCTATGATCACCCCAGCTAACCTTAGAAATAATGCGCAAAGAATGGTCATTTAAAGCTTCGATGGTAATCAACCGGGAAAACGGCGTCGTGGTCGGGCCCGGACCGTGGATATAGAAATTATTAGTATCTAAGTTCATTAAGAGTTCTTCTGGTGCTGATGGATTGTGAATAGTCGGCGCGCTGTCGGCATAGTCCATAAAATAATCGCCGGCTGCTAAATTCGTGTCATATGGCAAACTATCGCGCCAATTATTATCTCTAACCTTCCTGACCAGTTCTACTCCTTCTTGAGCGAGCTGATAAGCGATTAAGTTACTCTTATTATAACTCTGACTTTGGATATTCTGAATAATTAAAGATAAAACGCCAACCAGGCCCATCGACATAATATAAAGGACGACGATAATCTCGACCAGCGTAAAGCCATTTTTTGAAAAAATATTCTTCATAATCAATCAAGCACTTCAATTAGCCCTAAAAAATTAACCCGCACGGTCTTCACCGATAGATTTCTTCCCTCCTGCAGCTCAATAATGAGCGATGAAGAGGTAGCGGCCGCGCCAACTCGATAAATATTAGTCCGCGGATCTGGCGGCAAGAAAGTAATGTTGGCCTGAGCATTATCCAGGGATCCGTTAGTCATTAATCTTGTATTAAAAATACCGGCCGGCAGATACGTCTTACGAGCGCCATAAGCCGGCAACGCTTCCGTCGCTTCATCCATTTCTAAGTAACCGCTCGTACCCGGCGCATCGAGATCGGCAAATAAAGTATAGTAATTTTGATTGACGTCAAAAGAGATGCCCCAGCCGCCGGCCGGCACTTCGCCGTTATATTTCACCAGACCCAAAGTATTATTCTGTGCCAAATGCAGATCAGCTACCAGATTCTGAGCATTCATAATTAAATCCGTCCGCTTATTAGCCGTGCGGTAATTGGCGATAAAGAGCGCCGCGACAATCGAAATCATCGATAAGCTGACCACCATTTCAATAATCGTGAAGGCTGACCTGGACCCGGAATATTTATTTAAGCGCTGGTTCTTCATGGGGATAAAAATTAAATTATTCCGCCTTCACTTCGCGCCAAATCGGCAGGCCGTAATTAATGCGGATAACGGTGGACATCGTGCAGACATAATCATCGGGATCAGTCAGGCGTAAGGAAACCGTTGTGCCAGTCGCGCTAAAAAAAGTCATGGAGGTCGTCGCGCCAGTCGGATTAGAGATGATAGCTAAAGGGTCATTAGTCGACCACAGGAAACGGCAATTATTACCGAAACAACTCTGGGGTAAAGCGGGAGTGGCTGAAGAAAAATAACGGGAGCCGGTCAAAGCTTCAAATTCCGTTGAAGTCGCGACGAGAATGTCATAAGGGGTCCAGGTAAAGAAAGGACTAGTGAACTCATGAAGATAAGTGGAAAAGGTCTGGATATTATTATCCGGATTACCGTCTGTTTGACCGTCTGTTAAACCATTGTGTCCGTCGACGCCGCCAAATTTATACCATTCCGTCGGCACATATTCCCCGTCGATCAAATCATAGAGACGCACCCACCAATAATAATTACTATTATAATCTAGGGCCTGACAATTCGGGTCGGTATTGGGAATAATGTATTGCGAGGCCACGGCCGGAGTCTTCACACCACTCCAACAGAGATAATCACCGCTGCTCGTCGCAAAGCTCGGACTGTCATTCACCACTACTTCATAACCATCCTGCTCGCCGCTGCGCAAGTCCCATTTTAAAACGGCCTTTAAAGCCCCACCGCTACAGGCTTCCAAGAACCCCCAGTTCGGGGCGGATAAGTGGCCAATTTGCAAATTACTAATATAAACCTTATAGTCCCGCAAACCGCAATTCCCGGCCCCGCCGAGCTCGCTTTCGCAATTAAAACTTAAATAACCGAGATTGCTCGAGGCGTCGCCGACAAAATCTCCTGGCTGAATATTATGGCCCGGCAAAACGGAATTTCCAAGATAATCCCAGCCCTGATTCTTTACCGGCGTCGTCGTAGCGCTGTTAAATTTTATCCATTCCCCGCTCGCATCAACCCGACCCCAGCCATAGATTTTCTGGTCAGCCGGATTATAGCAAGCCCAGCAATCATTACTCGGATTGCAAGTTGTCGGACAAATAGAATTAATACTAGCCCCACCGTCTGGCGGAGTGGCAGTACCGTCAAGCGAGATATAGCCGAGAACGGAGTTCCAGGCATCGCCGGTTAAATTATTATTGGTCAAAATTGCAGAGTGATGAACAATACTCGTGCACGGCGTGGTATAAAAACGGAAGCCAGGCGGCGTCGTGATATTACCCGTAACATCTAAACGATCGCCGGTAATATCATCTAAGCAGTCAAAATAGACATATTTATATTGGCTACCATACCAGGCCGCCCCGCGCAGCGTGGAGATAGTCGCTCCTGCCGACCGGAAAGCAAAAAGACCGGCCGCTAAAGTTAGCGCCAGCACAGGCAAGAAATACTTATTTTTTCCGGGGACAAAATTCATAAGCTATGAATATTATAGCATGGCGAGCGGGATACTTGAAATAAAGAAAATTGACGAGAATATTTATCCTGCTATAATTAATATATTGTTAAGTTTGGCTCAACCGGATCCGCAACGGAAGTATAAAAATCTCCCAATTGGGGGATTTTTTATTTTCCACTACCGTAAATTACCAATCCAGCCCAATTTTCTGCAAAAAGTCTCGGCCTTTTCTTATCATTATCAAACGCTCCGACTCAGACATGTCGTCATAGCCGGCCAAATGCAATAAGCCGTGCACGAATAGGAAATATAAGAGATATTCTTTTATTTTTCCTGTTCTCGCCTTGCTCTTCGCGCTACTGATATCATAGCCCAGTTCTGTAAACATGGACTGATATTTTTTCAATTTCTGAGTATCAGAAAAATTAATAATAATTTCGCGTTCTTCTGTAAAAGACAGAACATCCGTCGCCTTATCCAAGCCGCGATAATCCCGATTCAGGCTTTTTATCCGCGCCGGCCCGACAATCGCCAGAGAAATATCGCCCTTATTTTTAAAAGTTTGCGAAAATTTTTCGGCAATTAATTCCAGCTTTTTTTTATTTACCTTAGCACTAGTTGTATTGTTGATTTCCAACATATTTGATATAATTATTTTGCCAAGTGTCAAGTTCGGATTGGAACCGCAAAGGAACCATAAATATCTCCCATCAGGGGGATTTTTTATTTTACTAGCCTCTTTAATTTTCTTATCAACCCATATCCGCAGTATAGGCCGGGACGGAAAACAATATCATGCGTGCCAAGATAATTCTCTACTCGCCCGCCGAAGCCCTGCTTAAAGCGCGTCACACCAGGCCATTTATCTTCATTGATGCCATAAAAATCGTAATAACGAAAACCTTCTTTTTTTGCTTGTTTAATTACTGTCCATTGTAATAAATACGGGGCCATCACATTGCGGAATTCATTATCGCTCGCCCCGTGCAAATATGTCGCCTTATCGCCCCAGAAATAAAATATGCCGGCAGCGATATTTCGCCCCTCATAAACAGCGAAATAAAACTTGATTACATCGGACCCGATACTTAAGAGATGACGATAATGCTCTTCGCTGTGCAAACGAAAATCATCGCGGGTGCCGGTCAGACTCATCAAGCGCCAGAACTCCGGAAAATCAGACAAGTCCCCTTCTTTAATGATTACCACTTTTTTAACCGCTAAATTTACATTATAGCGGGTCTTATGATGCATTTCCTGAAGCAATTCCGCCTCGCTTTTATTTATATCGAGAATCAAAGTCTGCTTGGGCTGCAAATCAATAGTTTTTTTACAGCCAAAAATATTTTCGGCAATTGCCGTTGCCGGCTCAATTCTCATAAAAACTGCCGCCGGATCAATCTTTTTTGTTTCTAAATATAAATAATTTTCCGTAGTAATTCGGTCATTGTCCGATAATTGTTTGTTGTATATAACACCGCGCGGCGCATACCAATATGTTAAACCTGCGCCCAAGGAATATTTAACCATAGTCGCAGCTGCTAAGATTTCATGACTAGCGCCCGACCTTAGCTTCTGGCCGACCGTGCGCCGGACTCCAAGCCGCAAAACTGAGGCCTTCTCCGCCTTCAGAAGCTCTCCCCAGCGCCAAGACTGCAAAAACTCCGCTCCGCGTTGATCGGCTGCGTCTCTAATAAAATCGTCTAATTCTTTTTGAATACTAAAATAAAATATCTCCATTTAATAATTATAGCATATATCTCATATTATTTAACAAGAAAAGAGCCCCTCCGCCAGCTGGCGGACGAGCTCTTTCTATTTGAGACCAATTATGTTTCTAATTAATGCCGGCTGGAGTGGAAGTATGCAAAACATTACCAGTGATGTTACTGACAGTAGCACCTAAACAGTATTCCAAAGTATAGGCAGAGTCACTACCAGTGCTTCCGGTCTTTGTATAAGTGTACTTTGTAACACCGGTGCCGCAAGCAGTACCGTCAGTCGGAAGCGGAGGAACAGGAATCTGCCGCAAGAAAGTGCCGTTTGCACTGGCAATAGCAGCGCCGCCGCTGGCCGTAGTCGGATAATCGCCAGTGTCATTATAATACATTTCCAAGGCTGTCTGAATCTGTTTAACATCGGAAATACGTTTCGCATCGCGCGCTCTAGCTCTCGCCGTATTCAAGGCAAGAATGGATAGAGTTGATAGCAAGCCGATGATGGCGATAACTACCAACAGTTCGATTAAGGTAAACCCTGGTTTATTTTTTTTCATAAAATCGGATCCTATCATAATTAGCAATGGCGATTCACTCGTGAGAATAGACCGGCTGCTAAAGATGAATTAATTTTTAATTATTTACGCAATTTTTTTTATTTTTTTTTACTCTTCGCTACGATTATCATCAGTATAACATTTTTAAATTTTAGGCGCAAGAGTTTAACAGCCCTTTAGAATTGGCTCGCTAAGTTGTACATCGGCAAGAGCACTGCCGCCACCATCACACCGACGCCGACACCCATTAAGACCATGATTAACGGCTCCATCAGCTTACTTAAGTTATCTAACATGTTGCTGCTTTCCCGGGTATAAAAATCCGTGACGCGATCTAAAACCGAATCGATCTTGCCGGTTTTTTCACCAACAGAAATCATCTGCGGTACCATCTTCGGTACATAATTTGAAGCTTCAAAAACTGTGGAAAATGGGTTGCCATCATTGATTGATTCCAGGGTTTCTAAAATCAATTCCTTGTAAACTAGATTGCCAACTACTTCCGCCACAATTTCCAAACTCCGAGTAATCGTCACGCCACCCTTTAGCAAAGTGGATAATGACCGAGAGAAACGCATCAGATAAATATATTTAAAAAGCTTACCGAAAATAGGCAGACGCAGCTTCATTAAATCCAGATTGCGGTGGCCGCTATAGGTTTTAATATAAAACTTAATGGCCACGCCGATACCAATAACGCTCAAGATAATCATTACGGCATAATTGCGCAGAAAATCTGACGCGCCAATGACAATACGGGTAGAGATTGGCAATTCAGCTCCGGTTTCTGTCAAAATTGCGGTCAGATTCGGAATGACGTAAACCATTAAGACGATACCAACGCCGAATAAAGCGGAAATGATAAAGACCGGGTAAATCATGGCGCCTTTAATCTTGGCAGCCATGTCATAACTTTTTTCCATTTCGTCAGCCAAATAACTCAAAACTTCATCAAGCTTACCGGAAGTTTCACCGCTCCTGACGATATTAATAAAAAAATCAGAAAATATCTTCGGCCGCTTCGCAAATGCGTCAGACAAGAAAGCGCCACTCTCAACCTCGAAAGCGATATCAGAAATCATGGTCTTAAGCGAGATATTATTTGTCTGGTCAATCAAAATAATTAAAGATTCGACGACAGGCACATTGGCGGAAATCATTACAGAAAATTGGCGCGAAAAAACTACCAGATCCTTCGTCTTAATCGGGGCGATTAACCGAGAAAGCTTACTCATGAAAGTGTCGGTGACATCAACCAGGGCAATGATATTTAAATCTTTCTTGGCAATCTTGGTTGTCGCGTCGCTTTCCGATAAGCCGACGACTTCACCGCGCTTAATCCTCCCGTTTTGGTCTTGAGCTTGAAATTTATAAATCGGCATAATGAAAAGATTAACTCTCGATAACCCTTAAAACTTCTTCGATAGTCGTCTTTCCTTGCAGAATCTTAATGATACCGTCTTGCTTAATCGATAAGAAATCTTCCGTCTGTTTAACTGTGTTAATATCCAAGCTAACCTTACCCTCATCGATTATCTGGCGCAGTTTTTCGTTTATTTCAATCACTTCAGAAATTGCGACGCGGCTGGAATAGCCAGTCATTTCGCAGCGCGGACAACCGACTGCTTTAAATATTTTATGGCTATCCAACAACTTATTCACGTCTGTAAGTTTCGGTAGTTCCGCTTGAACGATATTGAATGGCGCATCCTTTAAATCAGCGACTAAGCTCTCAATCACATCCGGCGCCAAAGTCGTTTCCTGTTTGCAATTCTCGCATAAACGCCGAGCTAAACGCTGAGCGACAATCGTTTTTAACGTTGAAGATAATAAGAAGCGCTCTACTTTCATATCCAGCAGGCGGAAAACCGCGCCAAGCGCGTCATTAGTATGCAAAGTTGATAAAACTAAGTGGCCGGTCAGCGAAGCGTTGATGGATAAATCGGCCGTTTCTTCGTCGCGAATTTCTCCGACCATGATAATATTAGGATCTTGGCGCAAGAGCGAGCGTAAGCCATTGGCGAAAGAAAAACCAATCTTAGGTCGGACCTGCGATTGATTGACTCCCTTCATCTCATATTCGATAGGGTCTTCGAGTGTGGAAATATTAACGCCTTCCTGATTAAGAATATTCAACATGGCATATAAGGTTGTAGTTTTACCGCTACCGGTCGGACCGGTAACCAGGAAGATACCACTAGTTTTCTTAATACCATCATTAATGCGAGAAAGCGCTAGCTTATTAAAGCCCAGTTCCTCCAGGCCCGGAGCGCCCTTAGAGACATCGAGAATTCTCATCACGACCTTCTCACTACTGGCTAAAGGCAAAGTTGAAACGCGGAAATCGATTTCCCTCTTGCTGACAATTAAACGAATGCGGCCGTCTTGCGGGATACGAGTTTCATCTAATTTTAATTTGCCGAGCACTTTGATACGGGCAATGATGGCATTATGAATGCTCTTCGGCAAGGTTAACGAAGTATGGAGAATGCCGTCGATACGGTACCGGACGCGGCTTTCTTTGGCGAATGGTTCGATGTGGATATCTGAAGCGCGCGCCTCGACGGCGTGACGGATAATAACGGACACAATGCGGGAAATCGGAGCGCTATTGATGTCTTCAGTGCTCAACTCTTCTTTCTCTGTATTAACCGTGACTAATTCCTCCCCTTCCTCCTTAGCCTTAATCTCTAAAGCGCTAGAAATTTCTTGCTCAATTTTCTGATATTGCTTGAAAATTTTCTGCCAGCTAGCCACGGATATTAAGAAATATTGCACTTGCAGCTTTTCATCAGTCGCTAAAAAATTAACAGCCTCCATGCCCTTCATATTCGGCTCGGTCAAACCGATTTTCAAAACATTATTTTCTCGGCCAAAACAGATGACATTATAGGTCTTAGCGATTTCTTCAGGCAGGAAGCGGACAACCTGCTCGGGCACTTCTTCGTTGGTCAGGTTATAATAAGCCATGCCGTAAATAGTGGCCCGAATTTCCGCTAATTGCTCGCCGGTCACAATTTTCTGGCTGATTAAAAAAGCATCTAAGTCTCCTTTATTAGTCAAAGGAGCCTTATTGATTTCCTCAGCTTTAGCGGCTGTGATTATTTTTTTTGATAGCAAGATGCTGATCAATTGTTCATTCTTATCCATATATAATCTATTTTTTCACCGTACTAAAAGGTGAATTATTGCCCACAGCGCAGGCATTAACCCGAGCGGCCGTGCTACTAGCTTCATTATCCTGACCGACTTCCGAAATAGAAATTACTTTTGTCGCCACAGCATCCGGACGCCAGCAAACATTATCATAGTCGTAATTAGTCACGTGGTTAACCAAGGCCGTAAAGCGCGGTAATTTCAAAATACTAGTGTCGAGCGCAGACGAAGAGGCCACTGTGACGACAATCGCGCTAATGTCGGATACTTTAGCCGCTGAATTCACACCTGTTTTTTGCCGCGCCGCAGTTAAAAGCGCTTCCCTGAATAGAAACAAGCCGAGTCCCGTCAAGACAACAATGATAACGATGAAATAAATGATGGCCGGCGAAGCTTTTTTCATAGGGCTAAAGGGATTGATAATAATAGGTCGTTAAAGTAATACCAGCGCCTCCGGAACTCGGCGAGAACTGGACATCAGTGATATCAAATAACCGTAAATTACTTTCTAAAACGCGTAATAATTTTTTAAATCCGGCATAATCAATAGCCGATATGCTCAACCTGACTTGAACGGTGCCGATTTTTTTATTTTGAGCAGGCGTACCGGCAGTTTCTTCGGTTGCCACTTCCTTAACCAGCTGTTCAGACGGAGTAATTTCTACACTGGACAAAATCCAGCCGCCCGAGCTAATGACTTCATCAAGTTCGCCGTACAGACGCTCCCGGACGTAATTATCCGGCAAAACGCTATTGAATTTCTGTAAATCAGCCGGGTTAATCTTGCTATAAACTTCCTGTAAGGCCTTCAGATTCGCCAGTCTTTTCTGCGTCGTTTCAAATAAAATCTGCTTTTCTTCAGTATTGACGCGGATGGCTTCCTGCGTCGATTGAAATTTCGGGGCCAAAAATATAAAATAGGAAGCAATTAAGAATAAAATCAGCACCACCGCCAAAATAATATTAAAATAATCATTTAAGAAGAGGTTGAGATAATCCTGTTTTTTGATAGGTTGATTAGCCATTTTATTTCTTAAAAATTTTCGGATCAACTTCAAGGTTTAAAGTGAAAGCCACTCCGCCATTCTTAGTTGTACTCTTGCCGGCCGCTACGCTTGATACTTTTGCGCTCTTAGTCAGCGGGTCATTTAATAAAGTCTTAATTTGCCAAGAAACGTCAGCATAAGAATCAGCGTCCGCCGCAAAAGAATATTTGCCGTCGAGTTTTCCGGAAAAGCCACCGAACTGCACAGAACTTAAAGTGTTTTTTTCTAGCCAGGCGAAAAAATTACTCCAATACACATGATTATCTAACAGACCGGTAAAGACCATGGACTTCTCCTTATAAGACAGGGCGGCGCTGGCCGCTTTTTTCAGTTTATTGGATTCGGCGTCCAGCTTAACCACCTTTTCATTCAAACTTTGAATCTGAATCGCCTCCTGCTTTTCCCACCAATTAAGGCCGAAATACACTTCAACCAGTAAAAGCATGGCTAATGACAGTACTGCCGCCAGGACTAATAAATTCTTACGCCAATCAAAAACAATCGTTGTCTCCTCTTTAATCAAGTTGACTTCTAAGATTTTCGGGTTCTGAAGTTCATGTTTTCTTTTGCCTTCAGTTTTATTTTGTTTGCTTTTTTGCAAAAACATTTGTTTATTTATTCAATTTCCCGCATGGCTAAACCAATGGCGACCGCCAAGCGCGGCCCGACCTCCGCCAAAACCGGCTTCAGTTCTTCCGGGTAACGGACCCGGCTCCAAGGATCACCAATAATAACTTTTAAATTCAAGCGCTTTGATAAATAATCAGCCAAGTTGAGGAGCAAAGCTCCGCCGCCTGACAAAATAATTTTTTCCACAGCCCCTTTGTTCTGAGACTGAAAGAAATCCAACATATATTCCATTTCCGTCACGATTGGCTCAAGCGACTTAATCAATAATTGCGGCAACTCTTCATGAGAATCGGCATTAAGCGTCACACTCAAATCAAATTTGAATTGTTCAGCTTGAGAAAATGATAAGCCTAACTTTTCGGCTAAAACGCGGGTGACCGTCGAAGCACAGACTGCCAAACTTCTGTTTAAAACCGGGATGCTTTCCTTAACGATAAATAAGTCCGTGCTATTGGCGCCGATTTCCACAATCATTACCGTCGACTTGTCATCACCCACCAGCGACCGGACCAGCGAAAATGTTTCTGTCTCCAGACTTGCTAATTCTAACTTCGCTGCCTTAAAGATATCGATATATTTGCGGACCAATTTCTTTGGACTACCGGTTAAAAATACTTGCAGATTACCCTTAGTCTGAACTTTGCCGTCAGCGTCAGGGATAGTTTTCCAATCCAAAGTCATGTCATCGAGCGGCAAAGGAATAACTTTTTTCGCTTCTTCGTTAACCGTTTCCACCATATTTTTCTTATCAACATTATTAACATTGATAATTGAGGAGAAAACTGCAAAAGTCGGCAACGAGGCCGTCACTTTCTTGGCGCTAATTCCCGATTCCATCCGCACTTTATTAATCGCTTTAGCCAGATAAGACGTATCGTCTATCTTCATGAAATTAACTTCGGAAACATTCTCGCTAAAAGCGTAATTGGACAGATAAATCTGACGATTCTTTTTCTTTAGTTCCACCATTTTCAAAGACGAATCACCAATATCAATGCCGAGGAAAAGGTTATCGCCGCCAAAAGAAAAAAAACTCATAAACTTTATTGGGCCTGACCCATTTTAAATTGAATTATCCCACCCACTGGTATATAATAATATAAGTATACAACAATTATATATTATTTAGAAACATTAAACAAGCGAACATATGAATTTTTTCAGCCGCTTCAAAAAAGTTTTTTTTATCTTCGGTTTTCTTATCTTCGTTTTCGGAATCGGCTATCTACTCTGGATGTTTTTCTTCCAAACGACGGCTGTCGTGACGCCCGTTGCCACTTCCACCCCCGGAACAATCTCGGGGCTGCCTAGTGCCGGACTCGGATCGACGACCGGCGAGATAATCGGCGGTGGTGTCCTGCCTGGAGGCATCACTATTCCGACCGAAGCTCCGCCGACAACCGGTGTCAGTGCCATCGCCGACGGCGGCATCACTAAGATTCAAACCATGACCAAGACTCCGACTCTCGGCTCGACCTTAAGCGACAACGGTCAGATTCAATATTATGACAAGAACGACGGCAAGTTCTATCGTCTCGACGATAACGGCAATGTCATTCCTTTAAGCGATAAGGTTTTCTTTAATGTTGATGAAGTGACCTGGGCGCCCGACAAAAATCAAGCCATTATCCAATATCCGGACGGCAATAAGATTCTGTACAATTTCGAAAAGAAAACGCAGGTTACTTTGCCGGCTCATTGGCAGGATTTCTCCTTCTCGCCCGACAGCGGCCAGATAATTTCTAAGAGCTTGGGCATGGATCCGGAAAATCGCTGGCTCGTCGTGGCTAATGACGACGGTTCGAAAGCGACCGCCCTGGAAAACATCGGCACCAATGACAAAAATGTCCAGGTTAATTGGTCGCCAAACAACCAGATTGTCGCCACCTATACGGAGGGACTGGATTTCAATCGCCAAGAGGTTTTCTTTGTCGGCTTAAACGGCGAAAATTATAAATCAACTGTCGTTGAGGGTCGCGGTTTCGAATCAAAGTGGTCGACTACCGGCGATAAATTATTGTATAGCGTTTATAGCACCGCCACTGACCTCAATCCACAATTATGGATAGTCGGCGCGAGTAGCGACAACATCGGCCAAGGCCGCCAGAGCATCAGTTTAAACACCTGGGCCGATAAATGTACTTTCGCCTCAAATAATGAAGTATATTGCGCCGTACCGGAAACTTTAGAAAAAGGCTCCGGCATGTTTCCTGAACTAGCCGACAAGACTAAGGATAATTTATATAAAATAAATCTCGTAACCGGCACGAAAGAATTAGTGGCTATTCCTGATGGCGCTTATAACATTTCCGAAGTGATGGTGCCGGCTGACAAAGATAATTTATACTTTACCGACAAGACTACTGGCCAGATTTATAAAATAGACCTGCCATAGCACTTGATTGATATTTTTTACGCTTAAATGATTTCTGTGAAAAAAATCAGTCGATCAATGACTGATTTTTTTCACAGAAATCATATGCGCTCAAAAATATCAACCAAGCTCATGTAATCGCCGCAAAGTACTATGCCAAAAATATTAGCTAAATTAAAAAACTTCCTAATAGATCTCTTATTCCCTATTGAGTGTCTGGGTTGTCAAACAGAAGGAGTCTGGCTTTGCCCGAATTGCGCGCGCGAACTAAAATGCGGCAGCCCAGAAAAACTTGAGCTCCCGGCGCTTGATAATATATTTATCGCCGGTGACTACGAAGATCCGCTCCTAGCCGGATTAATCAAGAAATTCAAATATAATTTCATTACCGCGCTCGGCCAACCCTTGGCAGATTTTTTATCTTTCTACTGGTCGGGCCAATTGGGTTTAGCCTGCCTTAAGCCGGAAATATCTTTTCCGGCAGATTTAATTGTCATGCCGATTCCCCTCTCCCAGAAACGCCTGCGCTGGCGCGGTTTCAATCAGGCGGAAATTTTAGCACGCGAACTCGCCGCTAATTTTTCCTATGAACTATCTCTTGAGCTTACCAGAACTAAACACGGACGGCCGCAGGCAACCCTTAACGGCTCGGAACGAACGGACAATATTAAAGGCGCTTTTGCTTATACTGGCCCACAACTGGACAGCCGCAGCGTTATCATTATTGACGACGTCGCCACCACCGGAGCAACTTTAAATGAAGCCGCTCTAGTCTTAAAGGCGCAAGGCGCGGATAAGGTATACGGATTAGTACTGGCTAAGGGATAACTGTTATATACAGGTACACATACCCCTCGCCTCTTTACAAAAACAGCCGGGGCTATTATAATAATATCAATGTTTACAGGCATCTGGGACTACCAACCCCGGTTAGAAATTTTTTTCTAAAATAAATGCCCGCCACAGTCAAAAGAGTTCTCCTTAATATAAAGGAGAAAAGCCAGGTGGAACCGCGAGACCAGAAATTGGCGCCGAGAGCGCCGGATAAGTCCCGTCCTGACAAAAGCAGTTTTTACTGTTTTTGCGAGGAGGGGACTTTTTTTATAGTCCGATTATTTTATCAACCTTATTTATATCTAACTCTAACCATATGAAAAACGAAGTCAGTGCAGAAGTGAAGCGCCATTCCTTGTCGCATCTCTTAGCCTCAGCCGTCAAAGAGCTCTGGCCGAACGCAAAACTAGCCATCGGCCCGGCCATTGAAAACGGCTTCTATTATGATATCGATTTCGGCGACGAGAAGATCAGCGATGCCAATCTGAAAGAAATTGAAAAGAAGATGAATTATCTCGTCAAACAGAACTTGAAATTTGAGCGGAGCGAGCAGTCAGTTGACGATGGTATCAAGCAAGCCCAGGCCGAAGGCGAAATCTATAAGGCGGAACTTATCACTGACCTAAAAGCTAAGGGCGAGACCGTCGTTTCTTATTATACTGTCGGAAAATTCAATGATCTCTGTCGCGGTCCGCACGTCGAAAATACTAACCAGATAAAACCAGCGAGCTTCAAGCTCGAAAAACTGGCCGGCGCTTACTGGCGCGGCGATGAGAAAAACAAGATGTTGACCCGCATCTACGGTCTGGCGTTTGACACTAAGGATGAGCTCGACGCTTATTTGAAGATGATGGCCGAAGCGGAAAAAAGAGATCATCGGAAGATTGGGAAAGAGCAAGATCTATTCATGATGCACGAATGGGCTCCCGGCATCCCCTTCCTATTGCCTCATGGCATGACTTTCTTCCTGGAATTATTAAAGTTCACTCGTGAACATTCATATGGCGAAGGTTACCGCGAAGTCAGGACTCCGCAATTACTTAACGCCGAACTCTGGAAAACATCCGGCCACTGGGAACTTTATCAAGAAGATATGTTTATTCTGCATCACTCCGACGACGAATGCGACCTCGGCATCAAACCGATGAATTGCCCGGCCCACATGCTAGTCTTCAAGCGCGATATCCATTCTTATCGTGATCTGCCGTTGCGCTTAGCAGAAACTACCACCCTCTACCGCAATGAAAAATCAGGCACGCTCCATGGTCTGACCCGCGTCCGCAGTTTATCTCAAGACGACTCCCATATTTTTGCTCGGCCCGACCAGATTCTTGATGAAATCTCAACTCTGCTGAAAAAAATCAAGAGCATTTATCAAATCTTCAATCTCAATATTGATGAAATTCATTTATCCACTCGTCCGGAAAAATTCTTAGGCGAAAAAGCGGTCTGGGATAAAGCCGAGGATAATTTAAAAGCTGCTTTAGCTAACGCCGAGCTTGACTATAAGATTAATGAAGGCGATGGCGCTTTCTATGGCCCGAAGATTGATGTCAAAGTTAAGGACGCTATCGGTCGCCAATGGCAACTAGCCACCATTCAACTAGATTTCCAATTACCAGGACGCTTTGAATTAAGTTATACTGATTCCGACGGCAGCAAGAAAACTCCGGTCGTTATCCATCGCGCCCTCTTAGGATCATTAGAAAGGTTCATGGGTGTCATCATTGAACATTATTCCGGCGCCTTCCCGGTCTGGTTATCCCCAGTTCAGGTCAAGATTATCTCCGTAGCCGAGAACCATATTCCGGCTTGTTTGAAATTAGCAGCCGATTTAAAGAAAGTCGGCATCCGTACGGAGATTGATGATGCCAACGAAACTGTCGGCAACAAAATTCGTAAAGCAGTTAATACTAAAGTACCGTACATGCTCGTTATCGGCGACAAGGAAGCTAATTCCCCGACTCTGGCCGTTCGCGACCGCGGCGCCATGGAAACTCGAGATATTTCTAAAGACGACTTCATTGCGGAAATCACAGATAAAATCAAAAATTATCGCTAAAGGTCTGAGAATATGCTATTATTGATTTACTCGGATTTACTTATCCGGGCAATAATCATTAAATAATCAGAGAAATTATATGGATAAAATAAAAAAATATGTACGAAAAAATGCGTTGGCGGTCGGTCTGATAATTATTTCCAGCGCCGCCATTATTATCGGGGCCCTGATTTATGCCAAGACGCCGCCAGCCATGATCCTCTTCTATAGCGATACTTGTCCGCATTGCCAGAATGTCGCCGCCTATGTCGAAGCCAATGGCATTAAAGCCAAGATAAAATTCGAAGAGAAAGAAGTCTCAAATAATCAGGCCAATGCCACCCTCATGGAAAGAAAGGCTCGCCTTTGCAAAATTGATACGGCCCAAGGCTTGGGTGTTCCTTTCTTCTTCGACGGCCAAACATGTTATATGGGCGATGAGCCGATCATTGAATACTTTCAAGCTCATAAATAATCTATGACTATATCAAACAATAAATCAGTTGCTCTGTTAACCGCTCTTGGCCTCATGGCAGCCGCAAAAGCGCAGGCTGTTTGCCCGGTCTGCGTCATTGCTGTTGGGGCTGGCCTCGGCCTCAGCGAATATCTGGGCATTGATGATGCAATTGCCGGCCTCTGGGTTGGCGGTATGCTGGTGGCCATCACTTTCTGGACTATTAATTGGCTCAATAAGAAAAACTGGAACCTCGGCAACAAAGACGCCCGCGACTTATTAATCGGCGCTCTATATTACATCTTAACCATCTGGCCGCTTTGGAACCAAGGATTCATCGGCAATCCTGGCAATACTCTCTGGGGTATAGACAAGTTGATACTTGGCATTGCCCTGGGCAGCGTCGGCTTCCTGGTTATGACTCTCTGGTACAATAGTATTAAAAAACGACTCGGCCATGCGCATTTCCCTTTTGAGAAAGTCGCGATGCCAGTCGGCGCCTTAGCTGTATTAAGCCTCATCTTTTATTTTTTAACTAGATAATTAAGCCCAATTATATGTCCAATATCTTAAGCCTCCAAGAGATGATTGAGAAAGTCGATCAGCTCAAAAAAGATAATATCCTTGATCTTTCTTCTGACCAAGATTTGAGCATCGCAATTATGAACCTGGTCAGCATTGAGGAGCATTTCTTCTTTACCGGTGCTAAGACCGGCAATCCGAAGTATTATGATTTACTAGCTGAGGTCCGGGAAATGCGTAAAGACCTCTTAAAGAAAATCATTAAAGAATACGAGGGTGAAGTCTGGTGCATTTCCAAGCATTTACTCGGCGCGTCCTATCGTTTAATGGAAGTGGGCACGAAGGCTCAGAGCAAAGGCAATAAGGAGGAGGCACAGGACCTGTTCGGCAAAGCCTATGAACTATATTCTATGTTCTGGGGCCTGAATATGAAGCTGATTGACCTCGGTGATGTTAAAAAAATTGAAGACGGTGCCTTGAATAACGAAGACAAGGAACCGTCTGGTTTTGGTGCCAAGCTCGGCGCACTAGTTAAGAAAGTGGTTAATTGCTGCATTGAATAAGGATAATCAAAGGCTACTTAAAAATTATTTTGCCTATTTAAAAAGCTATCCTGTCTGGGATAGCTTTTTTGATATAAAAAACGAAACGATTGTCTTTATTTACTCACCACGATCATTTCCCTCTCCAGCTTCTCTGGGAAAGGCAGCTTATAGCCGGTCACATAAGGTCGGATGGCTGCAAAGATGGTCTTTGCACTATAGCGATAACTTTCGCCGCGTCGCGTGCCCGGATCGTTGGTAATGAATTCACTAGTCTGATAATCATAGCCCTTAATGACGAGCATGTGCTCCTCCGGACCGGGGGCGGTAAAATACGGATTATGCAAAGCCCGGCCATCGGACGGAATCAGGACGATATGACCTGCTTCTAGTTCTTTGACGATATCAGAAGTACTGGCTACGCTCTTAGCGGATACCCGGCTATAGCCATAATAATCTTCAAACAGCCAACTAATGACATCAGCCACACCTACATCACGGTGCTCGCCGTATTTTTCCTGTTCAAAATCCGCCAGCGCGATAATCCGAGACAACCAAATACTCGGCGAAAGATTCTTTTCATTCTTAACCCAAGCCATGGCCATAGCGACTGATGCTTCTTCACAGCCATCCTGCTGGCGTTCATCACTCCATTCTCCCAAAGGAGCCTGAGCAGTAAACGGCACAGAAATTAGCACGATAGATGAAGACGCTTTAACTGGTACAGCCGAAGTTGTGATAGGAATTACTGGAGTTGTCGGCTGAGAAGCTGGTTCTGATGGAGTAGCCTTGATTGGCGGTTTAACTGGTGCCGGAGAAATAACCGGCACAGAAACAGAAATAGAGGTTGAGGTAGAGGTAGAGGTTGAGGTTGAGGTATAAGCAGAATTTTGTGCAGGTTTATTTATAGTTGTCCCTATTGGTATAACCGAGGCCGGAATAATTTGCTTTGCATCGTCTTGAGTGAGCGAGCCAGTCTTAATAACCGACCAATAATAAATAACTAAAATAAGAAGTAGAACCGAGCCAGCTCCGATTAATATTTTGTTAAATTTATTTTTTGATTTTTTTTTCATGATATTGATATATATTTCCCGACTCTTTTCTTAATCCTATTTATATCTTACAGGCCTTTCTTTTCTCTGGCAAATAGAAAATAAGAATATGCAGTTAAACCAATAATAATGGCAATGATCCCGCCCATGACAATAACCAAAGCAATCTTCGGAGCAAGCCAAGGAGTAATCATTAAACCCAGCCCCCAGACAATAAAGACTCGGCCGCCCAGACGATGTGTCTTATTCCAGACATTATCAGATTTCAAAGTCCAAGGGGTGCGAATGCCAATAAAGGAGTTACGCTTCAGCTTGCCGAAATAATTTCCCAAGACCGCCATCATCATGCCGATTACTCCGGCCACCGCCGCTCCCATATTAACTACATAGCCGAGATTACTCGCCGTGGCCGCCATAAAAATAACCAGAAAAACCAACATGATTAAGTTGCGCATCGTCCGATAAACACCAGCAAATTCCTCATAGCGCTGGCCGACCTTATCAAACAGCGGCACAATGCTTAATAAAGCATACATAAACACTAAAATTCCGGGAAACAGAATCGCGTGGAAGGTTCGGCTGCTCCAGCCATTAGGTTCGCCATAAAAGCCCCAATGCGTGACGACCTGGGCCGGCAAGTGCGGATAAGACCAAAGACTTAAGGCAATAGCTAAAAGCGTAATCAGCGTCGGCCAAATTTCTGTCTGCCAAGATAAATGCAGGGGATTTTTCATAAGATTATTTTTATAATTAATATTTTAATAGCTGACAGGTAATTAATCACTTTCCTGTCTTAAACATCTTTGCCACTCCCTCCAGTAATTCGTCGGCCACGCTCAGATTGAGCTCATAAAAAATTTGCCGGCCTTCGCGACGCGAACTAACCAGATCCGCGCGGCGGAGAATATCTAAGTGATGCGACAAAGTCGCCAGAGTGATGTCCAGATTTTGCGCAATGGCGCTGACTGGCAATTCCGAACGCTTTAGGCATTTGATGATTTTCTGACGATTCGGATCGGCTAAGGCGGCGAAAGTTTGGCTGAGAAACATTAAGGTTGATAATTAGATAATTAGATGTGTATCTAATTATATTCCCAAAAGAAAGAGGCGTCAAGCCCCTTCTCCGTCCTTCTCCGTCACCCCTACTTAATCAGAGCCGCCATGCCAGTCTGCTGCCGCAACTCATCAACTCTGATTTTAAGTTCTGCCATCTTAGACTCGCGATCCATAATAATCTTTTGAAACTTTTCCAGCTCATCCAGCTTAGTCTCTAACTCCTCATTCTTAGCCGCTAAAGTAACCGCTGCCTCTTGCTGATGGGAAATATCGCTGATAACTGCGACCCAGCCCAAGAGCATGCCATCATCTCCTTTCGTTAGCGAGCAGGACAATAAGACTGGCTTCAAAACTTTGCTTTTCATGACAATAATCGTGTCACGGTTGATCAGGCTAGTTCGCTGGCTTATCATCTGCCGAATTGCATCGGTAGTTTCGCCTCGAAAGAAATCCGCTAGGGGCTGGTGCAAGATACTTGCCTTATCTAGCTGCAAAAAATTTAAGGCCTGATTATTAACATCAACAATGCGACCTTCCTTGTCCAGCAAAAAGAGGTTATCGGAAATATTACTAATAATATTCTGACCGGCTAAAGTAAAGGATAAATCCAGAAGCCGGTAATTATTAATAGCATAAAACATCCCCAGGATCCAGAACATAATCAGCATCGATCCGAAGGAGGGCGTCGCCATTCCCGTATAAATCGGCAGAATTACGTCAGCGAAAGTTCCAGTAATCAAGGAGATTAAAGAAGTGACCATAATAATTAAGGTCTGCTTTTTATAGAGAGTGATTTTTACGCGGCGATAATGGCGGAATAGTAAAAATAGGCCGAGTGAAAAGAACGTCAAGTAATAAGCAAAGAAGGCATATGCTCCAATAGAGTTAGCCCAAATATATGACCAGACGTAATAATTATCCGGCACTAAGATCCGAAAGGGCTCGCGGTAATTAATGACGATTAAGACGACGGGGACGAGAAAATTTATTAAATAAAAAATCTTTCTTCTTAATAAGGCTTTGTTTTCAGTCAGAACCAGAGCAAACCACAGAAAAAAAACTGGCAAATGACATCCAGCCGAGGCTGCCGATTTTATCAGCCAAAAATACAGCTCTGTCGGATAAGTCAGGATTCCAGATAAAGAGAATGCTGCCTCCCCAGAACAGGAAACAAGCGACGAATAAAGCCGCCACCTGGTTCAAGCGATTCCGCGGATTACGATACAAAGTAATCGCCATTAAATTTATGTAAACAACGACGGCAATAAACTCCAAGATGAGAAGAAATGAAACGTTCATATGTTAATAATTATAAAATCTTATTACCGGCCGCAGTCGTCGCAATGGCCGCCTCCAAGGCATGAATTTCCTTTTTCATCTCAACCATAGCCAGTTCGCGAGCGATAATGGCCTTCTGCACGGTCTCCAACTCATCGAGCTTAGCTTGTAATTCAGTATTTTTTGTCTTGATGGCTGATTCGTCTTTTTTCCGCTGCGCAATATCGCTAGCGATACAGACCCAGCCGAAGACATCCTCCCCCTCCCGGACGCAAGAACAGGAAAATAAGACCGGCAATAATTCGCCATCAGCGCGCTTAATACTTGTATCGACGCCAGCCAGGTCATGCTTATTCGCAATCATCTGCCCGATGGCAGCCAGAGTACTGCTGTCAAAAAAGGTACTCAAATCCTGGCGCTTAATATCGTGGCTTGTTAGTTGCAAAGCCTTAGCAGTGCGCTTATTAACATCGACAATCCGTCCGTTTCTATCCAACAACAGAAGATTTTCGGTCATATTATCAACAATATTTTGACCAGCCAGGGTAAAGTTCAAATCAAATAGCTTATAACGGACAACTGCCAGGAACATACCGACCACCCAAAAAGACAAATAAGTATTGCCGGTACCCAGAATCAGAACGAACTGAGAAGGAAAAGGAAAAAACTCAATGATAATTCCCAAGCACAAAGAAACAAGGGTGCTGATAAATAGCAGGGCGGCCTGTTGCCGGTACAGTTTAATTTCCATTCGTTTATGATACCTGGCTAAGCAATACAGAGCAAAGAGAAAAAATATCAGAAGATACGCGACAAATAAATAAGTCCCGAAGGAGTTAACCCAGATATAGGTATCATTTTCGGCGGGCAGCCGAAAGGGCCGAAAATATTCAATCGCCACAAGACAGACCGATGGCAAGAAGAGATAAAAATAGGTGACTGTCTTTTGCAGAGCACCTGACTTAATAAACACCAACACGAACCAGACAAACAAGCTCGGAAAAACCAGCCAACCCAAGCTGCCCAGCTGCGTCAGATGAATAGCGGTCTTTACCGGCACTACCATCAAACGAGCCATCCCGGTCACACCCCAGAGGATCAAGCTCAACATCAATAGAAAGAAAACTTGATTAAGCCTTTCTCGAGAATTCTTGCGCAGAACGACAATGGCAATGTTTAAATAAATAGCCACTGCCAGAAACTGCGCCAGTGCGTAATACGATAAATACATACCTTAGTTATTTCAAAAAATTAAAATATTCTAAAGTCGGGCGGATATTCGGAGCTAAGTTTTCTTTATCCAGTTCATTTATATCAATCCAGCGCCACTCACGGGTTTCCGGACCGGGCACTACCTCACTCTGTCGTTTCGCCAGAAAATGAGCGAGAATAATACTGGCCCGTGCGCCTCCTATTTCTTTTTCTACATAATAGAAAAAGGGCTGGTCATTTAAAATTTCAATCTCCAAGCCGAGCTCTTCCCCGGCCCGGCGGATAGCTGTTTCTTTAATATCAACTTCAGTCTCATCGACCCGGCCGCCGCAAAATTTCCAGAATTCATCAGCACCGTGCTTAGTCAATAAAACGCGGTTATCCTCGATGATAACTGGCCCAGAGGCAATCATTATTTTTGACATATGTTTTTATGTTAGAGGCCCATTAGATAAATAATTTTCCCATTCGGCAGATCATAAATTTCCATCGTCTCGCGCGGCTGATAACCATGCTCGACAATATATTTATTTATCGCCGGATAAGCGATCATCGTACCGGCTATGATTGAGAATTTATCCTGATATGGAAATTCCAGCACCATGAACTGACCGCTCTCAATCTTCTTAACCTGATATTTATCTTGCAAGAAAGGCAATTGCTCCAGGTTATTATCTTCAATTAGATAGCCGCCGAGACTCTTCAAGTCAGCCTCGGCCGTCGTCTGAGGATTATCATAATATATGCCCATGCTTCTAGTGGGCTGAATCTGTTCTTCGCTAACTAGGGTTTGATAAACCTTATCCATCACCGGACCGATATTCTTATAGGCGCCGCGATGCTCCTCATACACCAAATAGAAAGGCCCCATCTCTTTCTCGACGATGACCGGTTTCTTAAAAACACCATGGTAATTCAAAAAAATACCGGCGATAACCAGTAACAGTAGGAAGCCTAGAAAGATAAATTTTTTCATAAATAAAAGTTATAGATTGTCTATACTTTTTATTTTAGCACAAAGACAAGAAAAGCTTAATTTCCCAGCGGGAACTTCAGCCAACCCAGAGAGATAAAAATCGTAATCACTAAAGTATACAATAATGAGAAGGCGATATCCTTAACCAAGTCCGCGCGACTATAGCGTTTCTGATTCTTTTTGATTAATCCTTTAACTCCGTAATGCATCAGCATCAAGCCAGCAATATTAGTCAGCCAATAGCCAAGTACCATCATCGGAAAGAACAGGTCTCGGGAAATCAGGCCAAAGAGATAGGCAAAGCCATAGGCTAAAGGGATATTCAAAAAGATATCATTCCACCAGGACAATGGCGACAAGAGATATCCGAAAGTGGCGACTACGCCTTTAACAGCTTTTTTCTTAGTTATCATATTAGAAATCATCGCCCTTTTTAATCTTAATGGCAAGTCCGCGCTTGCTCTTTTCAACTATAATTCTCCCCATAATTTCCGAACGTATCCTGGCAGGGAGACGTTTCGCCTGCCAAGCATAGGCGGCCTTAATCTTCTTTTCCGCGCTTGCCTGATTGGCTGCACCTATCGCTTTCAAGGCATAGTAAGCAGCGCCGTAAGCATGCTGCGTCACATGTGCGGTAGCAACGGCTTGACCAGCAGCCCGAGCGGCCCAAACAGCCGCGTCAATTCCCTTCGCTTCCCGGGCAGCGGCATGAGCGGCTAGAGATGCCCCGCGAATAACTGACATCTTAAAGACTCCGTCTTTAACCCACTGACGAATAGTTTCCATAGCCTGACGCGGACGCTTATCATCAGGATGGACTGATTCAAAAAGAGGTAAGACCTGTTCAGCACAGTCAGCTGCCCAGGTAGCCAGTATTTTTTGGTTTTCCAGTGAGTATTTTTTCATTGGTTAGGATTAAATAATAACATGTCGTTCTAATTTCCTTCCTGGATTATAAATATATTTTTCGGAGATTTTCCAAACACCCCTCTCCCTAAAAGCCGGGATATTCTGCCGTCGAGCGGCGTTTGTTATGGCCGGAGCGGATAAATTATTATTTTTAGTAAAAATAGATAAAGCAATTATCTTTTCACTTTTAAGATACGCGATTCTTTTATGCAAAGATTCTGTTAACGCCAATGAAACAACTTTTTCCATTTGCTTGGTATTTTCTTGTTCTCTATATTTATCAAAGGATTTATAATACTCTTTCTTATCTCGATCACGAATAATAATCATCGGAAAACCAAGTCTTTGAAGTTGAAAACAAATTAAAATGCGTCCAATGCGGCCATTTCCATCACAAAATGGATGAATAGTTTCAAACTCTAAATGGAATTTAGCAATTTTATCCAGAAAATATTCAGACAAGTCGCTTGTATGTCTAACAATAGTCTCATTAATCATTTTTTCTACCAGTTCGGGTGCTGGAGCAATATGCGTCCCAACACGAACGTATTCACCTGGCGCTCTAAAACGGCCTGCAATTTCATCGTTAATTCCACCGATAAGCATTTGGTGTAATAGTAAAATAATTTCTTTACTAATTTCTTTTTCCTGAACTTTGTTACGCATATAAGCAATAACCCTTGCTAGATTTTTTGCCTCATAAACCTCACGGACAGATACATCACGAGATACCTCCATGTCTAAAAGAATTTTCTCGGTTTCTTTTAGTGTGAGAGTGGAATTTTCAATCGCGTTGGAATTATAAACACTTTCTGGCGCCTCAACTTCGTCAATCATTACCAAAAGAGATTCTTTGCCCTTACGCAAAGAATCGAACTCGCTTTTTAGGGCGGTAATATAATTTTTTATTGGCTTTGTTATCGACATAGATTTTTATTATTAATTGCTAATATTATATACCATTCACTAATAAATGTCAATAATTAGTGAATTAGTTCCAATATAAGTTATTTTTCACTAAATAATAGAGCTTAGTCTCCATTATTTACCTTACTGCGGAGAAGAAGGGATTGCATCACTCAGCTCAGCGGTCCTCCATCCGCCTTCGCCGGTTGGCGTATGGCGGAGGCGGCTCACTCCCTTCTCCACCAAAAAAACCACCTCACGGTGGTTTTCTTGCGGAGAAGGAGGGACGCACTTGGAATGGTTATTTCTTAAGTCTCATTCCAGTTTCAAAAAGCTCAAAACCAAACTTATTATAAAAAGGGATTAAAAAATCTTTATTTTCTGGCCAAGCGAATAAGCTAACTGAAATATAGTTTTTGTCTTTAGTTTGATCCAATAAACTGTTCATTATCATTTTTCCTATTCCTTTACCCTGATAATCACAGTGAACCACAATATCATAAAACATGCACATCGCCCCATCTTCTAATATTCTACCAAAACCAACCATTTTATTTTCATCGTAAACACTATAAACGAAGGACGATTTACTTAAAATCTCTCGCCACTTTTCTTCTCCTCTATGACTAGTCCAGCCAACTGAATCCATAAGAGAATCTATTTGCTCTATATTTAAATCTTTTTTTATTGATTCTGTAAATTTCATATATTAAAATTATTACATACTGTCATAAACTGATAAACTCTCGATAAAAAAATAAACCTAAATAGGGCTATTTTTACTATGCGGAGAAGGAGGAACGCACTGGGAATGGTTCTAAACCTTACTCCCGCTAAACTTGTCTAATACCTTTTATTTTGTTAATTCAATCTTTTTAACCTTTTTTGATTTTTTTATTCTCGTACTCGCTTTTCCGATTGCATCAGGCGTAGGAAGTTCTTCCGGCATGGTTCCACCAAGATTAACAATGGTATTACGAACTTTTTGACCAACCTCATAGTGCGCCAAATTCGCATTCATTTGACCCTTAATATTATCCCGCTTTATTTTTGCATCGGTTTGGGTAGCACGGAACAAATTAGCGGCTAGCTCCTCACTATTCATATGATCAAGAATTTTTTGGGATTTTGTTAATCGTTTTCTAATATGAATATCTTGCATTGTAAGGCCGCCATACAAACCTTTGTAACCATAATTCTGAAAATAGCATAATTTTCAACGCCGGCCAGCGAAGCAGTTTTTGTTAATGAAGTATTATGTTTCTCATTTCAGCCCGCAAAAAAATACGATTATTGTCTTCGATTAAACTATCTTTATTTTCTTGTCTTCTGGTCTGAATAGAAAAGTAGGTTTGCCCCTTAGCCACCACTACTTTGGTGGGATTTGAATTTTGTACGATTAAATAACAGGCATACCTGGAAAGACAAACTGTATTAATAGGTTTTTCCGCGCCTGAACCGATTTCAACCATCTCGTTGGCGTCAACGAAATGGTTGTGGATAATTTCTTCACTATTTTTACAGGCTATTTTTGCCTTTTCAATCACTCCAAGAAAATTACGATAATCAGTATATTCCAATGCTTTTGACAAATCTCTTGAAGACCAATATTCCTTACCGTTATCATCAATCTTTTTAATTATTTCAAACACATTTTCTGACATATATTTTTAAAATTAATTTTAATTACTAATTTTAATATAAAATTTATTATTCATGCTTATCAATAAAATACCACGAAATACCTGAAAAATCAACAAATTAGTCAACGTTGGAACATATATTTTATACATAAATATTAGCCAAATCACGGCACTATTTAATAATATTTTTACTTAATCCCTATCTAACTTTGGAACTTTTAGATACCAAAAAATAAGGCTTAACCTTATTTCTGACAAACTCCGGAGAAGGAGGGATTGCATCACCCGGCTCGGCGGTCCGCCACACGCGGACATCGCCTCCCTTTCGAATCCCGAACGCGAGTCGCGCAGGCGACTCACTCCCTTTCCGCTCAATCAAAAACGCACTCAAAGGTGCGTTTTCTCACTCGCGGAGAAGGAGGGACGCACTTGGAATGGCTACGTGGAATTAATAGGTTATATAAAAGCCCTACTTACACAAAATAGGGCTTTTCATAATTAACACATGGAGTTATTTCTTAGCTTCAGCTAATTCTTGCTGACGGTCGCTAAGCCATCTATCCCAAGAGGCTAAATACTGCGGAAAACTCAATTTATT
>VFKX01000057.1 GCA_009885285.1 Candidatus Falkowiibacteriota bacterium | reverse complement strand
GCCATCTGGCTCGGTTTAGGCGGTATCTGGCTCTATGCTACCAATAAATCCTGAGATTTTTAAAGCTTACGACATTCGCGGTATTTACGGCGAAGATTTTGATAATGAATTAGCCCGCCTTCTGGGTCTGGCTTATGTTGAACTACGAAAAACTGATCATGATTACGTGCCGCTTAAAAAAATAAAAGTTGCGGTTGGCGCCGACATGCGCCTATCATCCCCGGAATTGAAAAATTTTTTGATTAAGGGCTTAACTGAGGCTGGGGCCGACGTTATGGACTTAGGCACTATCTCGACACCTACCCTATATTACGCAGTTGGCCATTATGGTTTAGATGGCGGAATTACCGTCTCTGCGTCCCACAACCCCAAGCAATGGAATGGGTTTAAACTGGTCCGTTCCAAAGGCATTCCCATTAGTGGCGAGACCGGAATTGAAACTTTACGCGACTTGGTCATGAAAAATAACTTTATACCAGCAGTTATCCCGGGAGAGGTTTCTATAAATACTGAAGTCTTAGCGGCTGAGATTTCCTACGCTTTATCATTTGTAGATAAGCTAGCCATCAAGCCCCTAAAAGTAGTTGTTGATACGGCTAATGGCATGGGTGCGACTTACGTCGAAGCCTTGTTTGCCAAACTGCCTTGCGAATTGATCGCTTTGAACTTTTCTCTTGACGGCTCGTTTCCAGCTCATGAAGCCGATCCTATAAAAGATGAGAATGTCGCCGAGTTAAAGTCTGCAGTCATTAAGCATCAGGCTGACCTAGGTATAGCTATTGACGGCGACGGCGATCGTATTTTCTTTATAGATAATACTGGTGAAGTTATTCCGCAACCGATTATTCGCGGCTTGCTCGCCAAACTATTCTTAGAAATTAATCCAGGAGCTAGAATTGGCTATGATGTCCGTCCCGGTCAAATTACAGTTGATTTGATTAAGGAGAGTGGCGGCGTACCAGTTATGACTCGTGTCGGCCACTCCCTGATTAAAGAACAAATGCTTAAAGATGATATTTTCTTTGCCGGCGAATCTTCAGGACATTTTTATTTGCGCGGTGAGGCAGGCTGTTTTGAATATCCCAGCATCATTATCCTTAAAATATTAGCACTAGCTTCAGAAACGCCGACCGGATTAGCTGATTTCGTACAGACCTATAAAAAATACTTAAACTCCGGCGAAATCAACCGTGTTGTCAGCAATAAAGATACTGTCTTTGCCGCCATCTTAGAAAAATATAGCGATGGGAAAATTTCTAAGCTTGACGGCTTAACGATAGAATATCCGGATTTCTGGTTTAATGTCCGCGCCTCAAATACTGAACCAAAAATTCGTTTAAACCTGGAAGCGATTACCGCCGATGTGATGGTGGCTAAACGTGATGAAATTTTAGACCTCATGAAATAAACAAAATAAACCAAAAGACTCCAGTTGCCTGGAGTCTTTTTTAATCAATGCTTACCTAAGTATTATTTTCTCTGAACTTCGATGGTGCAAGTCGTTAAAACGGCGGCTAAAGCACCGACAGCGGCCAACACTGGAGCAAAGACTGCGCCGACCACAGCAAAAGTCATCGGAATTTCCATCAAAACTTTACCTTTCTCATTTTTAATAATGATGCGGCGGACGTTGCCCTCTTTAACCAATTCCTTAACCTTTTTTAAGGCATCGTGGCCAGCCATCTTAAATTGCTCGGACATATTTTCCGTGCATTTCTCCTGTTTTTTACTTGGCATATATTTTAAAATTAATTATTACTTATATTATAGCTCTTTTCACCAATAATCGCTAGCTAGGCAATCGATAAGCTCTTTTAATATATTCCTTGAGAGTTCTTTGGGCATTAAAATATGAAGCATTGCGGCTGATTGTTGAAACCATCAACTCACGCCATTTGTCCGGACGATCGTAGAACATTGGTAATATCTCCTTCTCTAAAACTCTATAGACATCACCGTCTACTTTCTCATTAATCACCCAGCCGGTGCGGTGCTTATGATAGCCCTCCGGCCACCAGCCGTCTTTTATGCTTAATTGCGGGATTCCATTATGGGCGGCTTTCATCCCACTAGTTCCCGATGCTTCGTTAGGCGGCAGAGGATTGTTCAGCCAGAGATCTGCTCCAGCCACCAAGAACTTAGCCTTATCGAGATCATAATCTTCAAGAAAAACTAGTTTAATATTCTGACTCAATTGTTTTACTAATACATTTATTTTTTTAATCAGTTCTTGTCCTTCTAAATCCTGAGGGTGAGCCTTGCCGGCAAATATCAGCTGCATTGGCCTAACCTTATTAACCGCCAATAAGCGGCTCAAATCTTGAAACAAATATTCCGGCCTCTTATAAACCGCGAACCGCCTAGCGAAGACCAGCGTAAAAATATCTTCGTCCAGCTTAACACCTATCTGTTTGTTAACTAAAGATATTAAGCGTCGTTTCGCCGCTTGGTGGGCAGACCAGACCTCCTGTCCTTTGATATGACGGACTTTTTTTAACAAGGCATTGTCGCTCCGCCAGCCAGGAATATGCTGGTCATACAAAGATTTAAATTCTGGAGCCGTCCAAGTCGCCGAATCGACGCCGTTAGTGACATGCTTTATCTGCCGTGTTTTATAAATCTCGCGAGCCCTCTCTCGGTGCGCTCGCGAAACAGCATTAACAAAGCCGGAGAAATATAAGCCGCATCGAGTAAAGTTGATTTCATTTTTAATCGCTAAGCCTGTTAAATGTCCGGGGAAATCCGGCTGATAGTTAAGTAGGTACGGCAGAGAGAAAACATCCTGCGCTTTAGGAATAGGAGTGTGGGTAGTAAATACGCACTTCCGGCGCACCTCTTTTATTTTCTTACGGTCAGTCGGCTGCTTCGAATTCAAAAATAATTCAATCGTTGCCAGAGCGCCATGCCCTTCATTCAAATGGATTTTTTGCACGGATTCGTGGCCTAAAGCGGTTAGCATTTTAATGGCTCCGCGGCCTAGTATAATTTCTTGTTTAAGGCGATATTCTTCAGTGCCTCCATATAAGGACCCGCATAAAGCACGATTTTTTTTCGTATTTCCCGGCAAATCGGTATCGAGAAAATAAACTGGCACTAAGAAGCCATTTTCGCTACGGATTAGATAACGCCACACTCCAACCAGTACTTTTTCCTGACCGATGTTAACTGACACTGTGGGCGAAAGTTTTTCCAAAAGCAGAAAATCGGACCTATCCGACATAGCTAATTGAGCGCCATCCTTGCTTACCACTTGTTTAAAATATCCGTCACGGTTAAATAAAGTAATACCGGCCATAGGAAACTTTAAGTCTGCGGCGGCACGTAAAATATCACCAGCCAAGACCCCAAGTCCGCCAGCATAAGTCTTAATATTATTTTCCAAGGCAATCTCCATGCTAATATAAGCAACCAGGGGATTAAGATTCATTTTTTTTTCTTTCATACTTGAATTATACCATATAAAAAATAACGGCTAAATAGCCGTTATTTTTTATGCGAAAGATGGTTTACTATTTTACAGAAAAGAGCTCGCTAACCATGTCACCTTTATACATGAGCGGCATATCGTTATTAGGAAAGTCAAATATACCTATTTCACCATTATCCTCATGAATCATAGCGAAAAGCTTGGGCGTAACTTTTTGCACATCCACTTGCACAATAATGTTTTTATTTGTCCCCTTATCGATTTTTGTATAGCCGATAACGGGTCCCGGGGTGCCATTAGTTTCCGTTTGAACGACCAACCAGCTTGGCGCCACTGCATCAGCTAGGGCAATTGTCACCTGGCCACCCTGTATCGGCTGATCGCTTACTTGAACTTGAGGAATGATATTGTTTCTCAACAATACATAAATAATCAAGATAATAATGCTGGCTCCGACTAATGGTAATATATTTTTTTTACTCATAATGATATAGTTATTTTTTTAATTCAAACCCCTGGCCAACATAATGCAGCATATCAAGAGCTGCTCCGGTCTCCGGCAGAATACCAGCCACAATAATATCGTTACCAAAGAAATTATTAAGCGTGTCTCCAACCTTAGAAATTAGTTTGTTCTCAATCATCATCTTAGCTTCATCACTACCGATATAAACGGGTAAATACTTTTTGTCTCCTAGTGTGACTGGTTCAAATCCCTGAAGATTAGCTTTTAGCTTTTCTGGAATATTAGTCGGTGTAACGATGTAGAAGCTTTTAATAATTTCATTTTCAGCCACAAAGCGAACATCGGCGACTGAAGTCATTCTTGCTAGAGTAGCGTTATTAACGAAGTGATAATCATCCATTAAAGTACCAGTCTGCTCTAAGATGCCTACAATCTTAACACTTGGTAAGCCAAAGAAATTTGTTAGAGTGTCACCAGCGCCCTTTATTAGATTTTCTTTTTTCATCATCATCGCCTCATCATATCCGATAACCATTTCATTTTCTCCAAGGGTTAAAGAACCTTCCCCAGCTCTCAACATTCCCGGCAGGCTATCTGCCCCTAAAAATAGCTTAGGGCTGCCTTCTGCGAAATTGATTTTCGTTTGTCCGTTAGCGATAAAGTTATTCAACGTCGTAGCAGTCTGTACCGATGCAGCTGTCATAGCTGTGCCATCGTTTTCCATGCCCGAGCTGAGTTTAGCGAACTGAATAAAACCAAAAGTAAACACTATGACCATTATAATCGGCGCAATAATGGAGATATAATTGCGTTTATTCGGCCTAAAGTATCTTAACAATAGTGAGTTACCGACTACTGATATTGAACTAAAAGCCATAGCTAGTCCGGCCAGCTCCGGCTTGAGCACTAAACCAAAAGACATAAAGACGCGAGCCGCAATCGGAATACCAATAACATTATAAAATAAAGCAAAGAACATGTTCTGTTTTATCTTACTCATAGTTTCTCTGGACAATTGAAAGGCGGTCACAACGTCATTTAAATCATTTCTCATAATGACAATACCGCCGGCTTCCATAGCCACATCCGTGCCGGAACCCATAGCAATGCCGAGGTCGGCCTGAGCTAATGCCGGAGCGTCGTTAATGCCATCACCAACCATCGCTACTTTTTTACCGCTGGCCTGTAATTTTTTAACTTCATTAGCTTTATCTTCTGGTAATACTTCAGCCAGGATATTTGTAATACCGACTTGTTGAGCGATAGCTCTAGCTGTCCGCTCATTATCTCCAGTTATCATCCAAACCTCAATGCCTAATTTAGCTAGCTTAGCCACAGCTTCAGCTGATGTTGGCTTAACGGTATCAGCCACCGCAATGGCGCCTAACACCTCATCCTTTGTCGCCAGAATCATGACTGTCTTACCCTGCTCTTCAAGCTTTATTAATTTGCGATTAATCTTAGTTATGGAATGTCCAAGCACATCAGTCATTAAACGGCGATTACCAAAATAATATTCGACATCATTAACTAGGCCCTTAACGCCATGGCCAGGAATGGCTTCAAAATTTTTAACTTCTGCTAAATTACAAGACTCTTCATTGGCATAAGTATATATTGCCTCCGCCAGCGGATGTTCTGATAGTTTTTCCAGACTAGCGGAAATTTCCAGGATTTCATCATCACCAATACTTTCAAAGGAAATAATATCGGTAACCTCCGGTTTGCCCTTAGTCAGAGTACCGGTTTTGTCAAAGATAACTGCCTTAATATGACAAGCTGATTCTAGTGGCTCACCGCCTTTAATAAGAATTCCTTGCTCGGCTCCCCTGCCAGTACCCACCATTAGTGATGTGGGCGTAGCCAAACCAAGGGCGCACGGACAAGCTATAACAATCACCGCCGTAAACGCCATAAGTGCGAATGAGAGAGTTGAGCCTAATAAGAAGAACCAAACCAGGAAAGTAATTACCGCCAGGCCAATCACGGTTGGCACGAAGACGGCTGAGATTTTGTCAGCAAAGCCCTGAATCGGCGCTTTAGATCCCTGAGCATCCTCAATTAATCGGATAATTTGAGCTAGAGCGGTTTCGGAGCCAACGCGAGTAGCTTTAAACTCAAAACTTCCTGTTTTATTAACAGTACTGCCAATAACGGAGTCGCCGACTCTTTTTTCCGCTGGAATGCTTTCCCCAGTAATCATGGATTCATCAACCGCCGACGATCCTTTAATTATTTCGCCATCAACTGGAATTTTTTCACCCGGCCTCACTAAAACTATATCGCCATGAACAACATCTTTAATTTGTATATCCTGGGTTGACCCATTACGAATTACTCTAGCGGTTTTTGCCTGCAAACCCATCAGTTTTTTAATAGCATCTCCGGTTTTTCCCTTAGTTCTAATTTCCAGCCATTTACCCAGGATTACGAAAGTAATTAAGAAAGCTGCCGTCTCAAAATAAAGTTCAGGAATTTTTCCACTCAGGCCAATCACCGAGCCAGTCTTGATGACGTAAATCGCAAAATTCACTAAGCTATAAATGAAAGCCGTTGAAGTACCTATAGCTATTAAGCTATCCATATTAAAGGTTTTCATTTTAAGAGATGACCACATACCCTTATAGAATCCGGCGCCGATAATAAACTGAATTGGCATGGTAAAAATCAGAGAGATTACGCCCACGTAAGGCAACACCGCAGTTTTACCGGGAATAGCGAAAAAGTCCAGTAACATGAAATACAGCATTGGCAAACTTAAAGCGAAGCTCCAACAAAATTTCTTAAAGAATGAGCCGACTTCCTCTTCTCGCTTTCGGTGTTCATATTCAGAATCTTTAGCATCAACCAGCTCGGCCTTATAGCCAGCTTTCTTGACAGCCTCAACTAACACTTGGGTGTTTGCTAACGATTCGTCAAATACTACTAACGCTTTTTCTGCAGCAAAGTTTACACTAGCTTGCTTAACCCCTGGAACTTTCTTAAGTGAGCGCTCAATCAGATTGGCACAAGACGAACAATGCATGCCAAACAAAGACAGATTTAAACGCTGGCTCTGATTCAATCCATTTATAACTTCCGGTGCAGTGTTCAAATGATGTTCGCTCGAAATTTGCTTAGTATAATCACTCTTCTTGCCACCTAAGAAAGATTCGAAGAGGCTAGACAAGTCAGCGGCATTACCAAGCTTTTCCATTAACTTTTGAATTTCTGGTTTGTTTTCAGGAATAATGAATTCGGCCGTTTTGTTGTTTTTGATTTTACCTTCAAAAAAATGTTTGCCAGACTGGTCCTCTTGAACCTTGCCGTCAGCTTCAATTTGCGACTCCAACTTAATTCTAAACGGCTGACTATTATCAGCGATTTGTTTCTTTACCGTAATTATTTCATCATTCTTTTGATTCTCCTGAATGATTGCCGTTTCCTTAATTTCCGCTCCATAGCCCGCTCTTTTAACGGCTTCAATAATATCATGCTCGCTGCTCATGTTTTCATCGAGCAACAGCGTTGCTATTCCGGTATTAGCATTGATGTGAATACCTGAAACACCAGGCAGCTCCTCAAGCTCCTCTGCAGTAATTTTTTCACAGGACGCGCAATGCATTCCCGTAATATTTAGGGTTATATTTTTATTCATATTTTTAATTGTTAATTACCTTATAATCAGTGCCAGCCAAGCTATGTTTTATTATATCTAGATCGATATCAGCCTCACTACTTACTTTCGCTACTCCGGTATTCAAATCAATACTTACCTCCTGAACTCCCGGTATTTTCTTTATACGGTTGACGGAGAGCTTAACACAAGCCTCACAGCTCAAGCCGTCAAGTTTAAATGATATACTATTCATATGTTTTGAAGATTATTTTTATTCAACGATGATTGAGCCGTAAGTGATCATGTTCATACTGCAAGTAATATCATAGGAACCAGGTTTGGTCGGAGTAAACTCCATCACCAGAGGCGCGCCCGCTTTAAGCGGTTGACTGACATTATACAAACCAGGAATCATAATCGCGTAGCCGCAGCCGACGCCATTATCACGAACGTCGAGCTCCAGCCTGACTTTTGTTCCTGCCTTAACTTTGAATGATGATGGTGATAGATATTTAGCTTCGGTATAAGTAGCTTTAATAATTTGAACGTTTTCGCCGCCAGAATTATCAACGCTAGCTGCAACCGGTTTAGCATTAGTATCGATCGGTTTTTTAGCGCCACCACCACAACCGCAAGCTCCGCCAGATCCACAAGTCCCGCCACCGGTTTTAACCGCGGAGTTTACTGCTGTGTTATCTTGGCTATCAGCCGCACCTTGAACTATAGATGATTTATCATAGACATTAAACTCGCCAGAATACATACCCATAGAACAAGAAAATGGGATGCGCCCCACTTCTTCAGGGGTGAATTCAATAATATTAATTCCAGACTCTAGGGTTTTGCGAATATCAAGCTTAGAAACCACCAACGAACTAGCACATGAGTAAACAGCCTGAGCATCAATTTCCCATCTAACTGGGACACCCTTTTCAATTGCGAATTTATTCGGAGAGTAGCCTTTACTATTTTCCACCATTCTCACAACCTGAACTCCATCCTCTAGAGAAACATTGGGGTCAGATAATGCCTCGGCACTAGGACGACCAAACTTACTAAAACCGAAATCAAAACCCGCTAAAGTATAGCCGCTATTCAAATTAAAGATTGCGAATAATATAACTGCGATACCGGCGCCCTTGAAAAACTTTTCCTTAACTTTGCCCTTAACCAGAGCCGTGACTCCGCCGATGCTTAATAATCCGGGTGCAGTGCCCAGCGCGAACAGGCCCATTGTTAAAGCTCCATAGCCGAAGTCACCAGTGCTAATAGCGTAAAGCTGCATAGCTTGGGTAAAACCACAGGGCAGAAAGAAAGTTAAGCCACCTAGAATCATCGCTTGCTGATGAGAGTATTCTTCACTTTTATGATTCAACCCCAAAGCTCGACTAATTCCTTTTGGCAACATGACCTTAAAATTATTCAAGCGGGGAAAAATATTTATCAGCTGTAAACCCATTACTAACATAACTAGTCCGACAATAATTGTCAGAATACCGTTAACAGTCGGCGACAACTGAAATACTGTTCCCAGGGCTCCTAATAGGCCGCCCAGCAAGGTGTAAATTAGTATCCGGCCGATATTAAAGAATATATGGGGACTAAATTTTTCAGCAGCCGTTGCCTCCGGATGACTCTCAACGAACTTAGCAGATAAGCCTAAAGATAAGCCACCGACTAGAGCCATACAGGTGGAAATACCGGCCACTAATCCGATTAAAATAATAATGCCCCAGCTCGGACTACCGAGACTAGGTGTCAGATTTATATTGCTTATGCCTAGTCCCTTAAAAACAAAGTAGGCAATCATAACAAACAGAAAAGCCACCCCTAGGCTAGTATATTCATTTTTATCCTGACTTATAAAAGGCAGTTTTTCAGACTCACTAATTTCATAACCGGCCTCCATGATCGCTTTTTTAAGGTCATGAATATTTGGTGCTTGACCCTCGTAATGAATAGTTGATAATCCAGTTTTGTAATTAAGGTTAACTGACTTAACGTGAGATACTGCCTTCAGGTTATCCTCAATTAGGATTTCACACGAACGGCAATGCATACCCTTAATAGGCAGCTTAATACTTTTATTTTGAGACATAATTGATGTTATTAATTTAGAAAAAGGACAAGCTGACTGGTAATATATAGTCAGCTAAGAGCATACTCTTAAATGCGGAGCACGGTTTTTTTAATCGCTAACAGCTCCGGCGACGAAATTTTTGGGGCCGTATATAATGAAATAAAATATGTTGACGGGCTTATTTTTACTAACAAAGAAGTTGGTAGTAAGACCTGCTTGCCTAGTTCAAAAGATTGGGACGCAGACACTAGTGTCAGACGACTATCTTCTTCACAACATGGCAGACTACTAGTACGATTTTGTTCAGGATGCGCTGCGGCCATAAACCTCACTAAAGCGTTGGCTTGCTTAACACCATAACCACTAGACAATCCCACCCCATCAAAAGTATTACTAGCCACGTTACACACCTCATTGCTAACCTTACTAATCTGCGTAGATTTTTTAGAATAATGTTTAGCGTGAGAACTATTGATCGACTCTATTTCGCCAGAAATATCTTGAATACAAAAACCACCTGCTAGCATAACAGCAGCCGTTAACAGGATTCCAGCCAAAATTATATTCAATCTTTTCTTCATAGTTAAAAGTTCAGTCTAGCAAGACTTACGAAAGATTTCCGCCAGCTCTTTAATGGCTTTTTCTTTACCATTAGTATTTATGGCCTTAGAAACGCAGTGATTCATATGGTTAACCAGCAACACCTCTTCAGCCTTTCTAATTGCACTTCGCACGGCAGCTGTCTGCTGTAAGATATCCACACAATACACATCGTTATCCACCATCTCGATTATTTTTTTGAGATGTCCAGAGGCGATCTTCAGGCGTCTTGATACTTCTTCCCTCGGGGTTGTTTTTTTCTTTTCCATATAGTAATTAATTATTCAGTCTACCCTGTAGGGGAGGGTAGATACATTTTATATCATAGAATGAAATATGTCAAAAAAACAAGAACCGGAGTCCTTGTTTATGTGCTTTTACTTACTTGTCTAGTTTAGCGATCACCATTTTAGCCGCTTCAATAACCTCTGTGCTGAGAAGTCTTTTCTGAGTTTCTTCTATAAGACTTCTGTCATATTGATCGCCACCGTTTGAATCTTTTATGTACTGCTGCGTCTCGAAAATTATTTGCCTATTTTCATCATCTTCTTTTACTGCGTTAGCTAAATTCATTTTAGCAATATTCTTATTAACTCTTTGATCAGCCTTATATTTGACCATACTATCATCATAGTCCTGACTTAAAATGCGACAATTGTTTAAAATTTTAAGCTCTTTAGCATTAGTCGAATTGCCATCAATTATATCATCATACTCTTTGTGTCTATCCTTAAGATTGGAAATTTTTTCTTCGCACTTTTTAATCATCTCCTGATATTTTTCTATCTCCTTCTCAGTTACTAATTGTTCCTGAGCATTCATCTCTTTAGCTTCTTGTGCTTTATCAGAAATTTCTTGCCTTGAAGAAATTAGTTCATTTATCTTATCAAGTTCGTTTATCTCTTTTTTCTCCACGGCGAAACTATTTAGTTGCTCAAAATTAATCATATTTTTGAAATTATTTATTCTCGCTAAATATTTTCTTCAATTATTTAAGTGATAGCTTAATAATACCATATTTAAAGCGACTGGTTAACAGATATCAGTTGCCATGCAATGACCTCCTCCCCGCATAAAAAGAGCTATCGATTCGATAGCTCTTTTCATGCGGGGTTTCCTGACCTAATAAAAAAAATAACCCCTAAATTTGGGATTATTTTTATTATGGGTGCCTATCGGGGATTTGCGTGTTCGCTTTTCGCCGTCATGCGAAAAG
>VFKX01000023.1 GCA_009885285.1 Candidatus Falkowiibacteriota bacterium | reverse complement strand
GTCAATTCTTGCACCACAGGTAGGTTTGCCTGAAGGTCTTGATGGCTGGGAGCAGTTAGCACAACGCAGACAAAGTATGGAAGAACAAGAGGAGGGTGAATAAATTTAAATAAATCCAATGGCTTGTTCATACGGAGGTGGGGGCGAGGAGTATTTTGAATCTGTGTCGAAGGATGGCGGATTCAAATATCCCGTCTCATTATTTTCTCGACCATCTCCCTCAGTTCCCCCGTCAGCGTGGACAAGTCTGCTGGCGTGCCGAGCATAATCTTCTGCAAGACTTTGCCTAGTTCTTGCAATTCAGCAGGGATATCCGCAGAGCCAGCCAGTCTTTGTGCTTCTTTGAAGTATTGTTCCGCTTCGGGGCGTTTCTCCCTTGCACATTGAATCGCACCCATGATGAACTGCTCAGTGGTTATGTTTTGATTTTGCTGAAGTGGTTGAGATAACCATTCAGGAAGTTGTTTGCTTCCAGTTACTTCTTTCCATAATTCTTTAAATGCCTCAATTCCTATTACTTGTTGAAATTGCATCAACGAAGAAATAGAATTATCGATCTCGGATTTTGATTGGACTTGAATAGAAATTTCCAAAGATGAAAGCAATGCCTTTAATGCGTCTGAATAGCGTTCGTTCTTAAACAAAATAAACCCCATATTGTGAAGTGTGGCAGATTTACCACGAAGATCCCCGGATTTTTCAAAAAATTCAAAGGCCTGTTGGTGTGACGCCATTGCTCTATCAAAATCACCATTCCTCGCAAAGATTCTTGCCATATTGTTCAGTGTAATAGATTTGCTTTGCAAGCCACCTAGTCCGTCAAAAATCTCAAGCGACTGTTCGTACAACTTCATTGCCTCATCTAAATTGCCCCGCATCAAATAAATATTTGCAATGGCGTTAAGAGTTATTGCCTTTCCTCCTATATTTCCTGACCCTTCCTGAATTTTAAGAATTTGCTGGTACATTAAAAACGCATTGTCTATATTCCCCTGATCTTCATATATTTTGGCTATATTAAATAGTGATGAACCTTTACCATCAATATCGCCAAGTTGCTCAGCAATATCTAAGGTTTCTTTAAGTAACGCCAATGCGTTTTCTGCATCACCCATTTGATGCTTGACTGTCGCAACCCAACGCAAGCAAGCCGACTTACCTTTAAGGTCGCCTAGTTCTTCAGCGATTCCCAGGGATTGTTGATATAACTTCATTGCCTCACTCAGATCGCCACGCGCAATATAAATCTGCGCCATATTCCCCAGAGTAGCTGATTTGATTCTTGAGTCTCCGAGATTTTCTGCTATTTCCAAGACCCGCTGATAAAGCGTCATCGCTTCGTCTAAATCACCACGCATGGTATGAATATTGGCGATTTCATGCAATGTGACAGATTCCTCTCGAATATCACCAATTTCGTTTACGATTTCCAATTTTTCTCTTTGTAATTCCAATCCTTTATTCAAGTCACCGCGCAGAATATAAATTCTAGCCTTTTCCCCAATCACTACAGATTTTTCTATCCATTGGTTTAATTTTTTGCGAATTTCAAAAGATTTTTCCAATAGATATAATGCGTCGTCGTATAAGCCAAATTGTTCCAGTAATCTACTCACTGTTAACTGCATGAGTGCGGCATCTTCGTCATTTTTTGACTCTGCCGCAATCAACAAATCTGGCATTGCATGGAGGGCGATTTGAGCCATTAGCGGATTTTTGTTCATCCACTCTGCTTCCTCGTATGCTAGGTTTTTCATAGACAACCAGTAATTTTCATGAATAGTTCTAGCGTCATCAGCCTCGCCATCTTTTGCAAAAATTCTAAGTACAGGGCACAGCCGATAAAGGAAAGAATTTTCTTTTTCTAACAAAAATTCCACACGTTCGAGTAACCCGCGCTTCCATAAAACGTTTAATATGTTGTTTATTCTTGGGCGCATTTGTTCAAAATCTTCATTACCCGCAGGAGCACGATTCTCTAATACAGGTGCAGCAATGAAATCAGCAAAGAAAGCAACAAACACGCTCAATCTTGATAAAGCAATTTGTAACTCTTTCCCTTCCTCCGTTTTGACCAAATTATTCATCGTAAAATCAAAAGACGCGCGCAAACTCTCGTGACGATCTTCCTCTGTCCACTTGTCGCGTGCTTTGGGCAGATGGGATTGCAACTCCTCAATATACTGATCCAGCGACGTCTCAACCTGATCGTCAAATGCAGAAGCGAGCAGGCGCAGCGCCAGCGGATGACCTCCAATCATTTCGCTGACTTGCTGGGTCTTCTCGATGTAAATCTCGTCTTTTTGCCTGACCACGTTTTCCTGAAATAATCTCCCCCCATTTTCATTTGTCAGTCCTTGAATGTCTTCGACGGTTTCGCCAGGCAAGTTCGTTACTTCGCGACTGGTGATACACAGGGTCACGCCGTTTGCGGCAAGGCTTTTGAAAAAGGCGTGCAGACTCTTGGAGGTCTTTTCTTCGTCGCTACCCTTTTCGTTCAACGCATAATTGAGCGTCTCGAAATTATCCAAGCCCAACAGCGTGCGTTTGCTCGTCAACCGCTCGCGCACCAGCGTTTCGCGTTCCTTCGTTTCATTCGCGCAGGGCGAAGGCAATCCTAAAAAGCGTTCGATCCGTCCGAGGATACTTTCCAGCGAAGGCAGCGGATCAAGCGCGAGCGCGAGTGTCAGGTCAAAAGACGGGGCGAAGCGCAAAAGCGATTGCCAGAGCAGTGCTGTCTTGCCGATTCCGCCCGCGCCGTGCAGGGTCACGGTCAGGGGCATCTTCCTCTCGATCAACTGCGTGCCAATGTGCATCAACTCGTGCTGGCGTCCGATCAACCCGCTGGCAGGGGACGGCAGGTCGCTCACATCGGCGGAACGAATCGTCTGCACCAGCGACGCGCCGCTTCCGCGCCAATTCAATTTGCCCGTTTCGTCTGGGTGCGCGGAATACAGCGCGATCATCCCCACGAAAAATTCATTCTCGCGTTTGACCGCGCGCCGCGCCTGCATCGTCGCTTGGGGGATCGCGTGTCCTTGCGCCAGCCAGTTATAGAACTGTCCGCTGATGACGGGCGCGAACGGGTCGGGCAGGTTGAACTGCATCCCCAATGCGAATGGGACTCCCGACTTGACCAGCCCGCGCGCGAGATTCCCGAACTCGGTCTTTTCCGCCGCCGCGGATTGACACGCGCTCAAGAACACAATCCCCGCTTTATCCTTCACCGCGCGGATAAATTCCTGCTCCCCAAGCGGATTCGACGCACCGTTCTCGCGCTCGAACAACAGGATCGTCCCATCTTTCATTGCCGCGCCGTGACCAGAAAAATGTACCGCCAGCCCATCACGAAAACGCGCCATGCTTGTTTGCAATTGTTCAGGCGTCGCGGGACGCAGTTGCAACAGGTCAAAGGGCGCATGACTCGCCGTAATGTGACGGGTCATCTCGCGCCATTCACCATCCACATCCAACGCACGCATCGGTTCGGCGTTCAAATCCACCAACGGGTTGGCGGGGATGAACAGCAGCGACACGCGCTCGACGCTTTCCTTCAAACGACCATTCGCTGGTCTTTCACTTTCAGGCAGCGCGCGCATGAACGCGCACTCCTCGACCACGTATTCCTGCTTGGCTTCGTTGTAGGCATACTCCCATGCTACGCTGTCCAGCGCAGGAGAATCCAACACCAGCACAATTGTCCGCGCCGTTTGCTTCGACAACTCATCGAAGGCTGTCTTCGCCGCGGAACCATTCTTGAACAAAGCCTGAAAGAGCCTGCTCCCATACAGGCGCGGATTCAGCACGAAGGCTTTCAACTCCGCATCGTTCAATCTCAAATCGTGCAGGGAGAATGAATGGCTTTGCGCTTCATTTGCGCTTACCGTTACTTGTCTGTTGTTGAGCGTAAGTGTAAGAGTTAGCATAAATAATCTCAAAGGTAATAAACAGTTGCCTCAATGGCAACCATCCGATAAGTACTTTTATCCTTCTAAAGCCTTCTCTACCATCTCCCTGAACTCGTCCGTCAACGCGGACAAATCAACATTTTTCTTGCCAATCACAATGCGCTACAACGCCTTGTCCAGCGACTGCAATTCAGCGGGAACATCTGCAGAACACGCTAGCCTTTGTGTTTTTTTGAAATACTGCTCCTTTTCGGGGTGCTTCTCTGTTGCAAATTTAATTGCGCCAGCGACGAACTGCTATATGTTCATGCCTGTTGTTTCTAGGAAAGCCATTCTGGAAGTGACTGCTCAGTTATTTTTTCCCATAAAATCTCGAATTCTTCAAGCCCCATCACTGATTGTAAAACTCTAATAAAATCACCAATACTTTGGATGTCCAAACTCGAGTCTGTGTATATAGCAATGTCAAATGCTTTCAAAAGTTTACGCAATGATTCTTCGTAATTCTTTTGCAGAGCGTCAATCTGAGCCATCATTGCCAATGTTGATGATGTCCCTTTGAGATTACCTAACTTTTCCTCAATTAAAAGAGATTGCTGATATAACTTCATCGCTATATCCAATTCACCTTTAATCACGTAAATTTCTGCAATATTATGAAGATTAGCTGACTTACCTTGAATGTTGCCCAGCTGTTCTGAAATTTCTAGCGATCGTTTGTATAATATCATTGCTTCATCTAAAGAATCATCTGCTACATAGATTTCTGCCATGTTATTGAGATTTACAGAAACACCCAATAAGTCACCTAGTTTTTCATCAATTTCAAGCGACTCTTTATAAAATTCCATACCTTTATTTAAATCACCACTTTCAACATAAACACCTGCCATTTGTTGCAATGTAGCGCTTTTACCTTGCAAGTCTCCTAAACCATCCTTGATATTCAATGATTGCTTGTATAGATTCAAAGCGCCATTTAAATCCCCACGAGTTAAGTAAACATATGCCATGTTATGCAAATTGACAGATTTGCCCATCAAATCCCCTAATTTTTCAGCAATGTCTAAAGATTGCTGATACATATTCATTGCCCTGTCCAAATTGCCATGCAAGAAATATATATTAGCCATTTCATCAATTGTTACAGCCTTGCCTTGTAAATCTCCTCGACTCTCTTTAATGTCTAGAGACTGTTGATATAATCTCATTGCTATATCTATTTCGCCCCGTGTAACATAAATGCCCGCCATATCGTTTAAAACAATAGATACGCCCCTCTGATCGCCAATATTATTCCAAACTTTAAGGTTTTCTTTTTGTAACTCTAAGCCCTTTTCTAAATCGCCTCGAGCAACAAAAATTCGAGCAATCTGACCAAGAGCAATAGATTTACCTCTTTCGTCACTAAAGGAGTTGCTAAGTACGCATGATTTTTTTAATTGAATCAACGAGTCGTCATAAAAGCCAAACTGCTGCAATAGCTTACCAATCAAAAGATGTAACTCTGCTGCTTCTTCCTTGTTGGTATTCTCTAGTTTTGCCAAATTTAAGAAGTCTGGCACCGCCCGTAGAGCAATTTGTGTGATGACTGGGTTTGTATTTTTTTGTTCATCAGCAATGTGCGCGAAATTGCTGACGGTTTTTGTGTATGCATTGTAAATACTTTCAATATCAATCAAGTATTCTTTAGCGAATAATATTAACGCGGGATGTATCCGATATAAGTAATAATCTAATTCTTCAAACGGAAGAGCGGTACGTTCTAATAAGCCACGCTCCCATAAAGTGTGACAAATCTTTATTGCTTTTTTGTTTTGTTCTTCATGTTCATCTTCGGTTACATGCCATTTATTTCCAATCACAGACGCGGCAAATATTGGAGCGAAAAAGGAAACAAACACACTTAATCTTGATAGTGCAACTTGTAATTCTTCCCCTTCCTCCATCCTGACCAAATTCCTCATCGTAAAATCGAAAGATGCGCGTAAGCTCTCGTGGCGATCTTCTTTCGTCCATATGTCGCGCGCTTTAGGCAGGAAGGATTGTAAATTTTCAATATACTGATCCAGAGATGTTCCAACTTGATCGTCAAAGGCAGAAGCTAACAGGCGCAACGCCAGTGGATGACCTCCAACCATTTCGCTTACTTGTTGAGTCTTCTCAATGTAAATTTCTTCTTTCTGTTTTGGCTTGATCACATTGTCTTGAAACAATCTTCCGCCAACATCATTAGGAAGACCTTCAAGGTCAATAACAAGTTCGCCACCTAAATTTGTAACTTCACGGCTTGTTACGCAAAGCGTCACTCCATTGGCAGCAAGGTATTTGAAAAAGGAATGTAAACTCTTTGCAGTCTTTTCTTCATCACTGTCTTTCTCATTCAATGCGTAATTCAGTGTCTCGAAATTATCCAAGCCTAGCAGCATGCGCTTGCTTGCCAATCTCTCACGTACAATTCTCTCGCGTTCCTTTGTATCGTTCGAACACGGCGAAGGCAAATCCAAGAATCGCTCCAGCCGTCCCAGCACGCTTTCCAGCGAAGGCAGAGGATCGAGCGCGATGGCGAGCGCTGCCTCAAACGACGGCGCAAAGCGCAGTAGCGCCTGGCGCATCAACGCGGTCTTGCCGATTCCTCCTGTGCCATGCAGGGTCACAGTGTTTGGTTTTTTCTTCCCCAACAGGCTCGTGCCGATGTTCATCAACTCGCGCTGGCGTCCGATAAATCCGCTGGGCGTGGGCAGGTCGCTCACGTCGGCTGCGGCGAAGGTGGATACGGTGCGCGCTCCCGAACCCGTCCATTCCATTTTCCCCGCTTCATCGGGGTGCGCCGCGTACAGCGAGATCATGCCCACGTAAAATTCATTCTCACGCTTCACCGCGCGCCGCGCCTGCCGCGCCGCCTCGGGGACTGTGTGTCCCTGTGATAAGTAATTGTAGAACTGTCCGCTGATGTCATCCGCAAAAGGATCGGGGAGATTGAACTGCATGCCCAACGCGAACGGGACTCCCGCCTTGACCAGTTCCCGCGCTAGATTGGAATACTCGGTTCTTTCTGCGACTGCGGATTGGCACGCGCTTAAGAAGCCGATCCACGCCTGATCTTTGACCTCGCGCACGAACTCCCGCGCTTCGAGCGGATTCGACGACCCGTTCTCATTCTCGAACAACAGGAACGCGCCATCTTTCGTCGCCGCGCCGTGACCTGAGAAATGCGCAATCATCCCATTTTGGAATCTCGCCATCACGCTTTGCAGCGCTGCGGGCGTCGCAGGTCGCAACTCGATCAGGTCAAACGGCGCATTGCTCCTGACGATATGCTGTGTCATCTCGCGCCATTCGCTTTCAATATCCAATTCGCGCATCGGCTCGCCACTCAAATCCACTAGCGGGTTGGCAGGGATGAACAACAGCGGCACACGTTCAACGCTTTTGTTCAAACGCCCGTTTGCGTGCGGGCGCTCCTTCTCTGGTAACGCGCGGATAAAAGCAAAATCTTCAACAACATAAGCGTTGGTGTGATACACATATTCCCATGCGATTCTATCCAACTCACTTGATTCCAGCACGAGGACAATCATCCGTTCGGTTTGCTTCGAGAGATCATCGAACACCTTGCGCGCCTCCGAACCATCCTTGAACAATGCTTGAAAGAGTTTCCATCCATAAGGTTTCGGATCATTTACAAAGTTTTTCAAATCTGCATTGTCCAGATCGCGAATAGAAAATGCATGGCTTTGCAATTCATTTGTGCGTACCGTGACTTGTCCATTGTCGAGTGTGAGATGAAGTGTGAGCATAACCCGTCCCATAAGAAAAGAGACAGCCCCATTGAGGGAACCGTCTCTTGATTAAATCCTGAACAAAATATCCAATGCAGCGACCAGCATCAAAAACGCACCAAAGCCAAATATCCACGAAGCCCAGTTGACCATTCCGTGCTTGTGGTTAAGCATCTCATCCAAGATCTTCCTTTTTGCGGTCAGGTTCGCATGAGAGAAGGTATACCGTTTTGGTGAAACCGCCCGCAGTGCAAAGTACAACGCTGTCATAAAGGAAATCAACGCCAGTGTACCAATGACCTTGACCTCGCAGAATTTCAAATAGTCAGGTGCATCTTTGAATGCCAACAAACCAAAAAATGCACCGAGCAATGTCGTGGAGAGTGTGATTATCTGCCTCGCTGCGTCTTCAAGTGTTTTCAGCGAGCCTGTTTCCATCTCATCGAACAACTTGTCCAACCGCTCATCCTCTGGCGAGAGAGGCACGGACTCTACAAAAATTTCTTCTTCAGCTTTTTTACGTTTTGCCATTGTTTCCGCCTTTTACAGTAAATTTGAATTTCCTGCCGCAGTGTTGGCATGTCTCTTCAAATGCTTCGTCTTTTTCATCCTGGCGATGGGTGACTCCTTTGATAAGGCTAGTGCCTTTTTTTCGCAATTCTGCCATATCAAAACGATTTGGCTTGTTACAGTGTGGGCAACTTGTGCTTACAAATGGTGGCATGAAAAACCTCCTGGATTATTTTCAATAGTATAGAGGTTTAATAACGTTTGTACAAGTGATGAAAGTCGCATAAAACTTCAAATTTGGGTAAAGGGCTGCTAGATAAATAGTTTTGATAAACTGCAAATTAACCCCACATCTTCTTTAAATTCACTCACCAATCTGCTGACCGCACAATCCAGCAGCACACAATACCGTTTATATTCACCATGCACATTAACTGCGCCCTACAGGCAACCTATCTCTCCGATTCGACCCTAGTCACTACGCTAGATGGCGTGAATGAAAGTGCCAAGTAGGCGGGAATTATCAAAAGAATTTCTATAGAACGCAGATTCAACCGATATTGCGGATTCACGTGTTTTTTTGAAAAGATCCGTCAAATCCGCGTTATCTGCTTTCTATCAAACTGTCGGGTGGCTAGATGCAAATTACAAGAGGTGCCTAAATTAGATTTTGAGCTTACTAACTGCCCAAATCCCAATTATATAAGCTGGAAAGGTTAAAAAAGTAGCTATCCCTACTTGCTTCATTCCCTGAATAAAGTAAAAGGAAAAGCTCATCACTAATCCTGCAAAAGCTATTGTCCAATAGTATTTCGTTTCGTTTTTCATGTCTAATCTCCTATAAATATATTCTTATGTCCTGACGGACAATTTGTTTTTTGTACATTGTTGGGTGTGATTATAATTTTTGCTTTGCCTTAGCGTCCTTGACGAGCTTTCCGAGTTTCCGAATATGCTCTGCGATCTGCTTGGCATCCCATTCTTTCGGGAAGGTTACGTGTATATTCTTTCCGTTCTTAACCTGCTCTGCGAGATAAGCCTTGTATTCAGCATCAAGGTCTGAAACCTTTTCTTCCTCGCCAGTATCTATATTGAATATTGCTATTTGTTTTGAGTTCTTAGCCATTTTATAAGCCTCCAGCCTATCTGTAACATTTATAGAAACATCAAGATAAAACATATCATCTTGTGAGTTTAACCATCCACCAAGATAAATATTATGTCTCAATGCCCTGACGGGCATTTTGTTTTTTGTACGATTCGCTAGCGAGAGCCTTTCTTTTTTTCATTCTCGACTTTCTTCTCTTTTACAATCGCCTTTGCGGATTCAATAGTTTCTCCAAACATAGCCGCTAATTGTCCAGAAGCAATATTGTCAGACTGCTTAGAAGTTGGCGGCGGGTATTTTTTTTTCTTGGCATCTTCATTCATATTTCACCTCATTTTCTACTCATAATTACCACATCAGGATGGGTCTTAATGCCCTGACGGGCATTTTGTTTTTTGTACTTTAATGTGATTTACTTTTCAGCCTTACGCCAAAACTCCTGCCACTTATCTTTCCACTCATCCTCGGACATTTTTTTATCATCAGACAGTGATATACCCATGCCCTCAAGAGTGCTTGTTATAAAATCCTTGTAGGCTTGCAAACTTTTGTCAGCAGGTCTGGTTAAGACCAATTTGGTTTTTTCTTTATCTGTCATTGTTTATTCTCCTGTATACTTAAAATCTGGATAATATTCGGTTGTGAATACGTCTTAATGCCCTGACGGGCATTTTGTTTTTTGTATTTATGGATGTGCGGTTGAAATACCGCCACGAAACTTTTCTCTAGTTCGTTCAAGTCTTGTGTAAAGACCTCCGAACCTGTGATGTTTTTATCCATTTTTACTCCACCTCGTCATACGTGCGTTCTTTTTGTTCATTTGCAATGGCAAGTTCAATCAGTTTTTGCAAATCAGATTCGCTGGCGACTTTGCCAATAAGGGATGTTTTGAACTCAAGCAACTCCCAATATTCGCGGGTGCAATAATTTTTCTGAATTGTCCCGTTTGCATAATGCGCTTCATAAACCACTAAGGGGGATTCTTTCAAAGTTAGGAGTTTATATGTAGTAGATTTTTCAGCCATTTTATTTTTCTCCTTAGATTAGAATGGGATTTCTGTTTCGGCGGGCGTTTGTTCATCAGGGAGTTCGTAGACTTCCCACCTGTCTTAATGCCCTGACGGGCATTTTGTTTTTTGTACGGACTGGAATACACCGACATCTTACGAGAGCAAGAGTCTTAATGCCCTAACGGGCATTTTATTTTTCGTACTCAAACATGGAAAGCCGCCTGAATTTCTTCAGGTGAAATAATGTCAACCAACGGTTGATTTTTATCCTGCAATTCAACGCCTTGCCATTGCAAAGCGGGATAAAAAGCATCTACATCGGTTTGGATTTTATCGAGTGCTTGTTGGGTTTCGATACGTTTTTTAGACGCGTGGATAATGATGAGAGAATTTATATCTTCCCCCATCTGTTGCAAACAATCCAGCGCGAACATAATCAACTGGGGTTTGCTGCCTAGCGTTGCGATCAGAATATTTTGGCTCATATTTGCATGGCAGGCATGTTGTAAGCAAAAAACTAATACCGCAATTTATTAATAGCTACTCAGCCATACCATTTATTCAGCTAAGTAGTTACTTTTATTCTTCTACATTATAGTACTCCCAGCGAGATTCGAACCCACAACCTATTGCTTAGAATTTGCATCCTTGATTGTCCACACCGCATATTGAATACTAATTTCTATTTTAATCTATATTTGGATATAAAACCGCCTATATCTTCCATTGATTCCATGCATTTTTTTGCGATGAAACGATTTCAATAACATCACGCCAGAAGGCGTGAATGAAAGTTACAGGTAGAAAATCTCTATCTCATAAGCTTACTCAGGCTTTATCCTGAAATTTCTCCTACCGCCCTGCTTTATCACGAGGGTGCCTTCATTAAGATGTTCGACCAGCTCGCCCAGCGTCATTAAATTCGCGTTGGGGGCGGATGGTTCCCTTCGCTTCTCCATTATCTTCTGGAGTTCATCTCGCAAAAATTGAGCCATCTCCTTCAGGTCGAAGT
>VFKX01000096.1 GCA_009885285.1 Candidatus Falkowiibacteriota bacterium | reverse complement strand
TACCACGAGTTCGAATCTCGTAGCTTCCGCCAAAAGGTCTAGCCAGAAAGCGACACCAAAATGACAAACCCTACAAAATCAACGTTTTGTAGGGTTTTTTCATCTTCCTACATTGTAATTTTGTTGTTATATAAGACAAAATTTAGCCATAAATAGACAGACTTTTAGGACTAAATCGTGACCTTTTTTGAAAATCAAAAATAGGTCACAGAAAGTCCTCTTTTGGCATCCGTTTGACACCTATTGTCCGCACTGCAATTGTTTCATTTCCAATCGATCAACTAATTTTGTAACGATTAAAAAAATGAAATTATGATGTGCACGTTTAACGTTCTTTATTGCTTAAAAAGGAATGCAATTAGAAAGGAAGGTAGAATGCCAAAGCTGAAATCCGTCAAATAGAACCTTATGTATATTGTCAATCGACTTACAGCAAATCAAGCCCTCGTTACGGAAATTCTCGAGTGCCATGGTTAAGTGGCTCAGCCACATGGTCTTTTGTGCAGTTTCGCAATATATTTTAGGTATTCAGCCAGTAGCGGAAGGATTGAAAATAGATCCATTTATTCCTTCATCTTGGGAGGGGTTTGAAGTTACTCGCCGGTTCCGTGGAAAAAACTTGAATATTTGTGTAAAAAATCCAAATGCGGTTGAAAAAGGTGTGATAGGTATTACAATCAATGGTATAATAATAAACGGAAATATTGTTCGTTTTAATTTAATGGTTAAGCACAATGAGATTGAAGTAATAATGGGATGACAAGTTGCATTTTATTATATATTTTAACATTGTTTCTGAAACTTATCAGCTTGATATTCTGCATATTTCTTATTTCATTGGAAACTCACGGTCTAACTCTGTCTAACCAAATAGTGTAGAATCTAGTCGGATTTCAACGACTTAAATTTCAATCTGATATCAGAATAAATTATACAATCACAACAAGCTAATTGTCTTGTTGCGGTGCAAAATTTCCACAATCCTTTTCAGCAAAGGCTTTGATGACCTCCGCAACCGCAACTCCGCAACAAAGGTGTTTTTATAGGATTTCATTATAGAAAGTGGTCGGGCTTCGTCTGAAAGTAAATCACGGGCAACTCCGCAGATCAACCCACAGCCGCCAAAAATCCCCGCCCCGTACCTCTGGGTTTGCACAGTCTTTTTGTCGGCTTCCGCACAATCCACCAAAAAACGCAATGCTAAGTTACATAACATGTAGTTATAAGCGTTTTTTCATACTTCGTACTCCACTTCGTTTCGGGGAGAATACCCTGAAAAAAGCTTATAACCTAATTATGTAAAATAGCCGCACAATATCAACGCTTTGCCCCGCTCTGCTGCCCGAAGACCTAATCGCCTAAAGGCAGAGCGGCAAGTAATTACACCTAATCGGTGTGTCAACGACCGTGATAATGGATTTGATATTGCTGATTACATTATTGCAGAACTTCTTTCAAAGAAATCTATCCCTGTGATTCAAAGTTGCTTTAGCCCAACATTACAATCTATGATTGACCGAAATAAGGCATTGATTATTTTGATAAATGGCTTATTACTCGAAGAAATCAAAAATTGACAAATATAAATCTAAAAAACATCAAGAAATACTCCAATCTTTAAATAATGTTTAAACACGGTCATAATTACAAGCAACAACAACTAAATAAAAAAAGTATATTACTTTTGTGTCCTTAGAAAATCACAAAAGACCAATATGTCAATCAAAAAGATAGATGAAAATGTAATACGGAATATTGCAAAGGGCGAAGAAAAAGCCTTTTCTTTGCTTTACGACTGTTATTACACCTATCTGAATACTGTTGCACTTTGCTACGTTTTAAATAAAGATATTACGAACGAGATTGTAAATGATGTATTTATCAATATTTGGCATAAACGCAGCACATTAACCTACCCTATACATTACTACCTTGTTCAGTCTGTAAAAAATGGCTGTTTAAATTATATTCGTTCACAGCGGACAAACGAACGCGTATTAAGTGAGCACAAAATGCAAATGCTCGACTTTCAGGAAGAATATATTTTGTCAAACCCCTCACCACTTCAATATGTGGAATCGCAGGAAATTGAAAAAGAAGTACTAAAAGCCATTGATCAGCTACCTGAGAAATGCAGGCATATATTTGAGCAATACTTGTTTAATGGTAAATTGCCCGACGAAATAGCCAATGACCTTTTGATTAGTGTAAGTACAGTAAGAGTGCAACTGAAAAATGCTATGGATAAATTAAGGGTATCACTTAATCATTTAATATGTGTTTTACTTCTTTTATTTCTCAGATAACAAATTTGACAATTAACTAAAAATTTTACTGATTTTTTTATAGTATGCAAAGCGAAGACAAGAATTTTGAAGATTTAATGATTGATTATATTTCGGGAACTATTTCCGAAATGGATCAACAGCACCTTTCTGAGCTGTTGAAATCGAACGTTGATTTGAAAATGCGTTTTGATGAAATGCTTAAAATACGTGCCATTTCTTATGTTCCTATTCTCGAAACTGAGAAACAAACAAACTACAAGAGAATAATTGAACAAATTAACGATGTACCAACTGTAAGCAATTCTCGTTTATGGTTGCTAGGATTTAGAAAGATTGCAGCAATACTGATTTTGGTAGTTTCCGTTTCTGTCGCTTCCTTTTATATTTACAGTGATGTTACGACACCCGCTGACACAGCATTTTGGTATGAAACTTTCTCGCCTATAGGTTCACAAACAAAAATCATTCTCCCTGATAGTACCGTTGTGTGGCTTAATTCAGGGTCTTCGTTAAAATACAATCAGTCCTTTGGCAAAAATGACAGGGAAGTGGCACTTGTAGGTGAAGGCTATTTTGAAGTAACGAAAGATAAGTCAAAACCCTTCATTGTTCATACCGATTCTTTAAATATAAATGTACTGGGAACGGTTTTTAATGTTAGAGCATATAATGACGATGCAAATGTAACGGTCAATCTAATCGAAGGTTCTGTCAATGTTTCTTTACCAAAACTTGAAAATGTAGGTTTGCTTACCATGAAACCCAATGAAAGATTGGTTTTCAATAAACAAACAAAGAAAATTGAATCTTCTGAAACTGATGCCTCCCGTTCGGCACTTTGGACTACTGGAAAGCTTTGTTTTGTTGATGCCACGTTGGAACAAATTTCAAAAGACCTGGAACGCAAATACGATGTAAAAATTCAAATAGCTAACAACAAAATCAAAAATGAAATTTTTTCCGGAAGTCTAAACCTGAACCTCACACTCAATGAGATTCTGTCGTACATTGATGTAGATAAAAAATTCAAAATCAATCAAACTGCTGATACAGTTTTTATTAGTAACAAACATCAGTAAATAATAGAGTGTACATTTGTGTTCATTTTGCGATTTAAAACGACAGACTAATTCTAAATTGAATTAGTCTGTCGTTTTTTAAACTACAAAGTCAAACATTCTTTCCTTTTTTTGAGGAAAAATAAAAAAAGGTTGATTTAGCCTAAACGTTTTCAAGTTGAGATGTGTATTAATTTACAGAGAGCAATAAAAAGCAATCAAACCGAACTAATGATAGACAAAACAAAGCAATTCGAAGAATTAATGATGAAACATATATCAGAGAATATCTCTGATAACGAAGAAGGTATATTGTTAGTCATTCTAAACTCCGACCCCAAGTTCAAAGTTCAATATAACGAAATGCTAAAAACAAGAGCCATTTCTCTAATTCCATTTATTGAGTCTCAAAAAACTTCCAACTACAAAAACTTACTAAAACTTTTGAATAATGGGTTGTTTTTAAACAGCCAACCTAAATTCATGCAATATTTTTTGAAAATTGCAGCTATCATTATTTTCGTCCTTTCAACTTCTATTTCTACTTACTATATTTTCACAGGACATACTAATTCATCAAATAATTTGATGAGTTACCAAACCGTAGTGCCTCTTGGGTCGCAAACCAAAATAGTTTTACCTGATGGTACAGTGGCATGGTTGAATTCAGGTTCAACGTTAAAATACAACAACTCTTATGGCAATGAAAATAGAAGTGTTTACCTTACCGGTGAGGGCTATTTTGAAGTTCAGAAAAACCCGAAAAAACCATTTCTCGTTTATGCCAATGATATTAAAGTAAAAGTATTAGGCACTGTTTTTAATGTTAGATCTTATACTGATGAAAATACAATTCAAGTGGATTTATTAGAAGGCAAGGTTGATGTTTCGTGTGAATCTTTTAATAACAAGGAAATTTTAAGTTTATTGCCAAACGAAAAAATGGTTTTCAATAAAGCAACTAAAGCACTTACAACGCATAAGGTAGATGCTTCACGTTCGTCAACTTGGACAACGGGTAAACTTTGCTTTGTAGATGCTTCATTGGAAGATATTGCAAAAAACTTAGAACGAAAATATGACATTCATATTCAAATTCAATCTCAGGATATAAAAGATGAATTATTCTCAGGTAGCTTAGATTTGAATCAACCTATTAATGAGATATTGGAATATATTGATGTGGACAAAAAATATACACGAATTTTTAGTGGAAAAAATGTGAGTATAATTAATAAATACTAGGCTATTTTACATCTGCATAAATTATGTTAAATAAATTTCATTACAGTTTTTAATAATAATTTTAAATCATAATAACTAAATTAAAATTCAGCATGAAAAAAAGATTTTTAATTCTTCTAATTACAGCTTTTTCTTTAGCGAATACCACATTTTCCCAAGAAAGGAAAATAGATATCCAACAAAAAGACAAGCAATTAAGTGAGATATTAAACGAAATTGAAGCGAAAAGTGGATACTCTTTTCTAGTTCGGAGTAACGATGTGGATTTGAAACAAAAGGTAACAATAGATGTAAATGGGAAGAGTGTGGATGAAATTCTTACTTTATTATTCAAAAACAAAGGGATAAACTATGAGGTAAACGGCAAAAGTATCTCCATTTTTATTCCACAGAAACTTCAAAATAAAACTTCATTACCCAAAGAGAATAAAAAAATAACGGGTATTGTTACCGAAGAAAAAGGGGAACCAATTATCGGAGCAAGTATTAAAGTGAATGGTACTACTATTGGAGTTATCACCGATATAAATGGTAAGTTTTCTTTGGATGTAACAGAAGATAGCAAGTTATCCATTTCTTATATAGGTTATTTAACACAAGAAATAAATGTAAAAGACCAGAATCAATTAAAAATAAAATTAATTGAAAATAGCAAATTATTAGATGAAATAGTTGTGGTTGGATATGGTATTCAAAAAAAAGCAGATGTTACTGGTTCTATTGCTCAAGTGAAAGGTACTCAAATACAAAATACGGCATCAGCCAATGTGTCCACAGCACTGCAAGGAAAGGTATCAGGAGTTTACAGTATGAAAAGTAGTGGGCAAGCTGGATCGGGTGCAGATATTCGCATTAGAGGCGTAACTTCTTTAAATGATGTAGCTCCATTGTGGATTATTGACGGTGTGCAGGGAGACCCGAGTTCACTGAATATGAATGATGTGGAAAATATTGATATTATTAAGGATGGTACTGCAGCAGCCATTTATGGTGTAAAAGCAGCTGCGGGAGTTATTTTGGTAACAACTAAGCGTGGTCTTGGAGAAACTAAAACAAAGATAAGCTTTAACACTTATACTGGAACAAGTAATGCCTGGCGGTTGCCGGAAATGATTAATTCCGATCAATACATAACTTTAAAGAACGAACAGTGGGCTACAGCTGGAGTACCTGTAGGTTTAAGTATGGATTCAATAGGAAAATATCCCACAACTAATTGGATGAAAGAGATGTATAAACAGGGGATTGTACAAAATTACGATTTAACAATTTCTGGATCTAATGATGTATCAAATTATTATATCGGTGGTACCTATTTCAAAGATCAACCTTCCTTTATTGATAATTCACTAGAAAAGTTTTCTTTTAGGATTAATTCGGATTATAAAATAAGAAAATGGTTAAAAATAGGAGAATCATTGAATTTATTGTATTCTAAACTTAACCCTGTTGCAGATGGAGAAAGATATCTTGATGGAATATTCAGAACACCTCCTATGATGCCGGTGTATGATGAAAATAATCAACCTGGGGGTTTTGGCTTTGTTGACTATTTATCAATTGGAGATTTTGATGGTGGAAATCCAATGGCAAGCCAGCTTATGAATCGGCAATTAGATTATCATCAACAAGTTTCAGGAAATATTTATGCAACATTTACTATCATTCCGGGATTAACTGTTACTGGAACATTTGCAGGAGGTATGACTTTTGATAATAGTAAAAATGTCGCATTGCCTTATAAGTTAACCGATAAAAAGGATTTTTCAACAACAGATATAAGTTTAAGTTTTAATAGAAATTGGTCAATGCTGTTCAATGTATATGCTAATTATGTGAAAGATTTTGGATTAAATAGCATTCAATTAACT
>VFKX01000050.1 GCA_009885285.1 Candidatus Falkowiibacteriota bacterium | reverse complement strand
TGTCTTGAATTGGTAAGGCTGTCTGCATCTCTCGTAGCGGAGAGCGAGTTACCTGAAGTAACCACCGGGGCAGCCTTTGGGTATTAATCCGGCGTCTCCACCTTTTTTCCAACAGAACTCCGGGGACATAGAGTCTACTACTCCCTTGATACAGGCTTTAACCATATTTCCTGCGAATAAGGCCTGATCGGTGTTTGACATTTGTTTACTTGACATGCCTGCGGACTCTGATTGAACTTTGGCATTGCTGTTGGCCGCGATTTTGTTTTTTAAAGTTTTGGATTTGGAACTGGACCCGAGCTGGATAGAAATACAATCTGGCCCTTAAAGGGCTACAGCTAAAAAGGGCCAGAGCCCGCCTGCCTAAACTAGGTAGTTTCCAATCACCTAACTTGGCACTAAGCTCATATATATTGCAATGAACACCGCCACAAGTTTTGGAGATGATTGGTGACCTACTTGCAGCGCTGTTATTCACTAGTGCTCTACTCCATGCAAAAAAAAACAAACAGTCACAAATTCAAATAAAAAACAAGTATATCGTAGATTCCTCATCGTTTGCGTTTTCATACTTTATTACTCCGTTGTTGGATATTACGCCTTTGACTTTCTTATATTTTCGTATTATACGTATTCGTTACAAAACCACTTGAAATTTTTGAAATTAATTTTAGCGAGCGTCTTTCTTGCAACCTTGTTTCATATTTACGCCTTTACTTTTGTATTCTTGACCTTATTATGTTTTTGTATTCATTCAAAGTCATTTGATTTATTGATTGGTTAAATTTTGGAATTTAAGGGCGAACAGCTGTATGTTGAACAGTTGTTGAAAAGATGGCTGCACCGGATTATTTTTCACCGCTGTCAGAATCTTTGAAAGCTGTAAAGAATCCCAGAACTTGGCAATGGCAGAGTCAGCAATTCAATTGCTTGACAAGAGATCAACTTCTCCAACTTGGTGCCCAAGTTTGCTATCAGCTTGCACTCATTGAAAACCGGCCTTTCACCAGCAACGGTGTTAATCGATTGAAAGATGGCGAAGAAGTTTTGAGATTTAAATGTTCGAGATACGGAAAATCCAAACCACAAAGCGATGTTGCAGTTCGAGAGCGAGCAGGATCCGTCCAAAAAGTGGACTGCAAAGTAACATTTCAGCTTTCAAGAGAGAAAGGGTTGGTTTTTGGAGAAACCCAGCACTGCGAAAGATGCATTGCGGTCAAAAAGGTTGAGTCACATTCATCTGTCTATCCTTTGGGTCTTCCTGCTAATCAAGCTGATAGTGAAATAAAAAAAGCACAAAAGGATATCACTGACGACCGTTCAATCGAACCCAAAAACATAAAACGGAGAATCGAGAATGCGGCAGAGTCATCAGGTGAAGCGCTTCCGCCTCGTTCATACCTGGATAGGATCGTCAGGTTAGCTCGACATAGAGCGAATAACTCGATTGGGATGAGTGATTCGGTCACTGCATTAATCAACATTCTTGAATTAGGCGAATACGGAAGACACCAGGTCGTACGAGACACGAATGACATGATAACCATGATTCAATGGATGGATCCAAAATTATTCCCAGAAAATGTTGGGCGCATGACTGTTTTCCAAAAAGATGTGACGTTCAACATTGTTAACCCACAATGTGGTTTTCCCAAAGCATCGAGCATTTCTTGTCTTGGCATTGATAGAAGCGTTCATATTCTTTCGTTTGCATTGATCCTTCATGAAGACCGTCCAACTTTCGAGAGCGAGATGAGATTTTTTGTTGTCGAATTCCCTCATCTTCCTGATACAAAAAGCCTTTGGTTGCAAGATGAGGACTTGGAATCAATCTCTGCATGTCAAGCCGTGCTTCCTCTTTCCTCGATCCGAATTTGTTTTTTGCATAAATTCAAAAACTTTGTCAAACATTCGAGTGCTGCTGTTCAACGCAAAGCAAAACCAGTTTCGTGTGCACTGGATAACCTTACAAGGGATGAATTAAGGGAGAGTTGCCGTGAAAAAAAACTTGCGGCGAATGGCACGAAAATCAATATGATCGAGCGTTTGAAAGCAAGTGAAAACAATTCCAACATTGCTGCTCCTTCCGCAACCCCTCAATCGTCATCCACTGCTCCTTCCTCAACTCTCGAAGCGTCATCCACTGCTCCTTCCTCAACTCTCGAAGCGGCATTCACTGCTCCTTCCTCAACTCTCGAAGCGTCTTCCACTGTTCCTTCCGCCGCAACTCCTGAAACGTCATCCATATCGAGAGCTTCATTGGAAGAAGCTGAGGATGAGCACGAAGAAGATAGTGAGCTTCTAAATCGAGAGGTGCTACCTGAAAAACTCCGGATTCGCAAATCACTCACTTACTCTGCTTCGCAATGGTTCTATTTCTTGAAGAGCGCTGAATCGGTTGCCCAAGCTATGGAGAGGCTTAGTTTGTTTGCTCGTGAATACCCTACGCAAAAGTCATACGTGGAGGGGAATCTCACCAAAACTATAAAATTCTGGGCCGATATATTTTTTTCTTGGGATCTAGACTTCGGTATTGATGTTAGCTCTCTGCATGAAGGCGTTCATAATACATGGAAATCTCAACTCAAAAACAATGTTCTTCAGCCAAACGTTGTTCCTGATTATCTTCGTCAACGGATGCGACTTAGAGACTGGCATGCTGTGCAACGAAACGAAAAATTGGCTAGCCTATCGAGTATTCAAGACCGCCTGAAAACAGTGGGTTTCGGTAAAGTTGTTGACGTGATGGAAAAGACTTGTTCAAAAGAGGCACAAGCGTATTTTCTGAACCAGCTCAATGTTGCGGACGGATATCAACACAGATCGGTTGTTCCAAGCGCAGAAGTACTCACCTTACTGGAAAAGGCAATGCAGAAAAGAGGTGGGAGTGCCGCTCGCTTCAAAATGCTGTTGGAAATCTGTTGTTCTCCAAATAATCCACATGGTATAGGCTATCTTTTCGCTATCCATCACAACAGTAGCACTAAAGCTGAAGATCTGGTGTTTTTAAGCCAATCTGGATGGCTCGCTTGTACATGTGGTGATTTCGCTCGCCGAGGTGGACCCTGTAGACATGTTTGGAGGATATTCAAAGCTGAAAACGAAGGATACGCATTTAACCCAATTCTGCATTTACACCCGCTTTGGTTAATTGACGAATCACTTGCAACTTCGGATGTTTCTGATATTTTGCAGTTTTCGGTCTTAAGCCCAACATCCGGGCCGAGTGCGGTTAGACCAATGGCCTCAGTACCTTGGGACGTGGCTGTGGAATTGACCAAAACAGCTTGGAATGACCACATGCTTCGATCTTTGGATTATGATCTGGTGCAGCAATCTTCGATTCATACATTTCCGATACTAAGCCAGAGCGTAAAGACATTGTCAAAGAAAGACGAACTCAAGAAGAAGTTTCATCAAATTCTGGCAGGAATTTCTAATGAAGATTTGGCAGAAGTAAATGCTTGTTTCGAAAAGATCAGTCAGAGAAGAAACAATAGCGCAATTCGCGTGGCGCTTCAACGCGGCTCCGCTGAAGCAGTTGTTCGCATCCCGCAAGGAAAGAGACGAAGAATTAAAGATTGAAAATGCTCTAAAAATGTTTTTTTTTTAAATATGCTATTATAAATCTTACACAGGTTACTATTATTCAAGTAAAAGCAAGCAATCACATAAGCGTAAGCAATCACATAAGGAATTTCTAATGACAAAGAATGCGAACATCCATTGAAAACATGATTTGAAAACCTAACTATTAACCTATTAAGTGTATTCTAAGAAATCAAGGGATTGCGCCGTTCTTATCATAGGAAGTGCTCTCAAATGTTAATGAAATTCCCCAACTCGACCGACAAAAAAAAAAAAGGCAGAGCGCTCTCAAACTTTGAGGCGGCGTTCATTGCAATATATATGAGCTTCATGCCAAGTATGGTGACGTGAAACGTCCTGGTTACGACAGGCGGGCTCTGGCCCTTTTAGCTGGTGGCCCTTAAAGGGCCAGGCTGTGTCTCTATAGCTGATGGTTGTAGCAGAACCGCACCCAAAATTTTTGGTTGGGGTTAAGATCACTCCACCTCGC
>VFKX01000016.1 GCA_009885285.1 Candidatus Falkowiibacteriota bacterium | reverse complement strand
CCTTGGTGATCATGAAAAAAATTAATGTAACAAAAAGCGTACTTCCCAACAGAAAAAAACTTGATGGATATATTGACAGCATCCTTGAATCCGGATGGTTCACGAATCGTGGCGCGCTTGTGCGCGAACTTGAACAACGGCTGGAAAATCATCTCGGCATAAAGAATATCATCCTTGTGTCAAATGGAACCCTGGCTTTACAAGTCGCATATAAATTACTGGGGTTGACCGGTGAAGTGATTACCACCCCATTTACATTTATAGCAACCGCGAGCTCGCTTGCCTGGAACGGATTGAATGTCGTTTTTTCAGATATAGACCCGCGCACACTTAATCTCGACCCCGAAAAGATCGAAGCCAAAATCACTCCCAACACCAGCGCAATTGTGCCCGTGCATGTTTTCGGGAATCCCTGTGACGTAGAAAGCATTCAGAAGATCGCCGACAGACATCACTTGAAATTGATTTATGATGCAGCACACGCATTCGGCACAACCTACAAAGGGGAAAGTATTATGCAGTGGGGCGATATCAGTACACTGAGTTTTCACGCCACCAAGATATTTCACACCATCGAAGGTGGCGCGTTAATTATCAAAGACGATCAGTTATGCGAACAAGCCAGGAAAATGATTAACTTCGGCATCACCGGGCCAGAGACAATTGAGTGCATTGGCATTAACACACGTATGAATGAATTTCAGGCTGCTATGGGGTTAACCCTGCTGGATCAAATGGAGGAAGTCAACATAAAAAGGGAAAACCTTTATGGTCTTTATAACTCCTTAGTAGGTGACCGATTCGAGAGACCGCAATGGAATCTCCACGCAAGCAACAACCATTCCTATTACCCGGTGTTCTTTTCCAGTGAGGAAGTCTTGAAACGTGTTCAGCATGCCTTGAACGAGAAAAATGTCTTCCCTCGGCGCTATTTTTACCCATCGTTGGATGAATTGGATTTTCTCAATCAAAATTCAGATGTGATGAGTGTTTCTCGCGATATCTCCCATCGAGTTTTATGTCTGCCTTTTTTTGAGGGGTTGGAAGAGATCGAATGCCGCGAAATCTGCCAAACAATCATTAACGCTGTAACTACAAACTAATATATTTATGAATATCGGTATCATGCAACCTTATTTCTTTCCTTATCTTGGCTACTTTCAGTTAATTCAAGCCGTGGATCGCTTTGTGATATATGATGATGTGAATTTTATAAAGGGCGGTTGGATCAACAGAAATTTTATTCTGAGCAAACAGGGGCCACAGCGAATTACACTCCAGCTGCATGGCGCAAGCCCAAACAAATTGATCAATGCAGTCGAGGTAGAAGGAAATACAAAAAAACTTCTGCTGACAATCTCACAACTATACGGCAAGGCACCCTATTACCATTCGGTTTTTCCGGTTATCGAGTCATGCCTTTTATATACGGAAAAAAATCTGGCCCGCTTTTTAGAATTTTCACTTCATCAACTGTGCATTCATTTAGGCATACACACAGAGATTCGTGTATCATCACAAATTGAAAAAGACAACTCCCTTAGAGGACCTGAAAAGGTGATAACCATATGTAAGCAGCTTGGAGCGGATGTTTACATAAATGCAATCGGCGGCCAAGAGTTATATGATAAAACCCATTTTAATAAAAACGGATTAAATCTTTTTTTTCTTCAAATGGGAAAAGTGGATTACCCTCAATTTCATAATGAATTTGCGCCCAACTTATCAATTATTGATGTACTGATGTTTAACTCTCCCACTCAAATTTCCCGTTTTCTTCAGGAATACATCCTTGTTTAATAAAATCTCCCAAATATCTAAATTCGGTTTTCATGCGAAAACCAAATTTAGAACACAGGTTTAATATGAGCGACAATACACACAGCATGGATTCTTCAAGAAAAGCCGAATTCAAGCGAAACAATACCTTGGAAAACCTTTTGAAAGAATTGAATTCGAATCTATGGCTTACAGAAAAAGAAATTCTTCCTGAAAACACCAGCCCCAAATTCCCCATCATATTAATTACAGGTCCCCTGCGAAGCGGGACAACGCTTTTTACACAATGGCTGGCGAACACCGGCGTTGTTTCCTATCCGACAAATCTACTATCGCGTTTTTATGGAGCGCCCATCATGGGGGCGAAAATCCAACTCTTATTGACAGACCCCCGTTTCAACTTTCGCAATGAGCTGGGAGAATTTTTGCAGCAGGTTGAATTCTCTTCAGAGAATGGAAAAACAAAAGGGGTTTTGGCGCCCAATGAGTTCTGGTATTTCTGGCGGCGATTCCTGCCAGACCCTTCCAAAGATGTGTGGACAGACGATCAACTACGGCTAGGGTTCGACGGCAAGACAATGCTGGCTGAACTGGCGGGTATGATGGAGGTTTTTGGAAAACCATTTGCGGCAAAAGGATTATTGTTTAATTACAATATCGCTTATTTCAACGAATTGTTTGAAAAAGTTATTTTTGTGCAGATAAAACGAGACCCCATAGCGAACATACAATCCGCTCTGCTTGCGCGCGAAAGGCAGTTAGGCAGCCGCGAACTCTGGTATTCATTCGACATTCCAGAGTATGAAAATTTGAAAGACCTGGATCCTGTTTCGCAGGTGGCGGGTCAGGTGGCTTGCATCAATCGCACTGTGGATGCAGGGCTAAAATTCGTGGCGAATGAACGGAAAATTTCGCTAAATTATGAGGCCTTTTGCGAAAATCCAGAAAAGGTATTCGATGAACTTATTGATAAACTCAACAGGCAGGGGTATACAACCAAAGAAAAATATGCCGGTGTCAAAAATTTTTCTGCGACCAGTCACATTTTCCTATCCGCTGAGGAAACCACTCTGGCAATGAATGTTTACAACCGATATTATTCAAAGCAGGAAAAATAAAGGAAAAGGATTTTCTGGATGAAACAAATTAAAACTTTAATCAGACGCTATGTTCCAAATATAAAATTGTCCCCGAATAACAAGACAGGGAAGGTTTTTTGTATTTCCATGCAAAGATCCGGAACTTCATCTGTGGGTAAATTTTTTCGGGATTTTGGTTTTGCCTGGGCAGGCTGGCCGGCGGACCGGCGTAATAAATGGTCACCCTCATGGTACGAAGGTGATTACGAAAAAATATTTAATTCCTTGGAATTTAAGATGACAAACGCATACGAAGACAGCCCATGGTTTATGCCCGGCTTTTACAAGGTGCTTTTCCACCGTTTTCCTAATGCAAAATTTATTTTATTCACTAGAGAACCAGACGCATGGTTCCAGTCAATGATCAAACATTCCCAGGGAAGTGTTTTAGGCAAGACCAGAGTCCATTGTAAAATTTACAGAAGAGAATTGGAATACTTTGACCTGCTAAATTCCGGGTTACTAAATGAAGATAAAGAAGATAAAAAGCGCATTGAAAAAACGATGGAAATCACTCAGGATCATGCAGAGCATTATAAAAATCTTTATCGTCTTCACAATATTGAAGTAAAAGACTTCTTTAATAAACATGCTCCACAAGCATTACACATTGGGGGCCTTGAGGATACTGAAAAATGGCAGAAACTGGGGAAGTTTTTAAACATTAAAGTTGCAGACCATTATGATAGTCATGAAAACAGATCAAAGTAAAAAATAATGATTTAGAGACCATACGATGAAACTTGCCCCAATAGGTATATCCACTTACTCTCGATTGAATCACCTAACTCAAACTATAGAAGCCCTAAAAAAGAACTCACTTGCTTCGGAATCTGAACTTTATGTGTTTTCTGATGCGCCCAAAGCCGGTGACGAAGAAAAAGTTAAGGCTGTTCGAACATACCTAAAAACCATCAACGGCTTCAAACGGATTGAGATTATTGAACGACAAACAAATTCCCGCACTTACAACAACCGGCAAGGAATGCGCATGATGCTGGATCGGCATGGCAAAATGATTTTCATGGAAGAAGATATAGTCACAGCGCCGTCTTTCCTTGAATATATGAATTTTGGGCTGAATGCGTACGAAAACAACTCAACCATTTTTTCCATTACAGGACATTGCCCACCCATACATATTCCCGCGGATTATCCCTATGATGTATTTCTACATCCACGATTTGATCCGTGGGGATTTGGGATATGGAAAGACCGATTTGACATGATCGAAATGAAAATACCCCAACGGATCACGCGTCAGGTATATCTGAATCCCAAGAAACTCTACAAATTCAGCAAAGGAGGACTGGATCTATTACCCCTGGTATTAAATAATTATTTTGAGTATGCTGACGGTCTGGATGTCAGAATCTTTCCACAGCAATTCATAATGAATATGCTTACGGTTTATCCGGTCAAACACCTTGTTAAGAACATTGGGCTGGATGGATCGGGAGTTCATCCAAAGAAAAACCCAATGTACAAAATAGATTTATGGGAAGGACGATTTCAAAAGATATCCCTACCGATTGATCTGAATCCAAATTACGAGATAATGAAAAATGTTTATAAATTTAAATCCGGAAGCTACTGGAATAGATTTAGACAAATCGCATGGTTAATTTTGATCATCTTGAGGAAAACTCTGGTTTTTGAAAAAAAAAGCGACCAAGGCAAATTAGCAAACGACATTTAGCCACAAAGTGAAATTATGGCCTTTGAAAAAACTCAAAGGCCATAATTTTGTAAGACATGTTATTTATATAGTTTTGTTAAAATATGCTTGCCAATTGTCGATATATTCCGGATGTTCGTAATCAGGATCGGCGAAATTGGGCTCTTTATGAAGGATTGCTGAAATCATTGAATCCCCAGATCTAGGATGGGCACGCACTTCCCAGTATGACGAAGCAAGCAAATAAGGTACTAAAATTTTGCCTTTTCTGACTGGACTTAATAATTTCTTTTCATCAGGTAACGCAGCGTTGTCTACTAATAAACATGCTTCTGGATTAAGTGCCGGTTCACAAATAAGAAACTCGCGGAATGTGTGCATGGCCGACGCCGCAGAATCGAGAAACAAGAAGTCGATCTTGTGTTTCGCGGCAATCACAGGGAGGTTTGTCAGGCTGTCGCCAATAACGAACTGAACATTGGAAATTTGGTCACCAAATCTTAATTTCAGATCATCGCATTTCTCAGATCTGTAATCAAGAGAATATACCGAAGCATTTAGTTCTTTAGCGCATTTACTTAAGGAAATCGTGGACACACCACAGCCTGTTTCAACAAACACAGAGTTATCCCCAAAAAAAACCTTGCGCTCTCTTAATAACATTTCAATCATTTCACCATGGGATCGTTCCCGAAAAATTTTAACAAATCGATTTAAGACGGGTTTGAACAAATTCATCATTTATAACCTCTTATATTTAAGATGACTACCGGAATAAGCGAATATTTTTTCCTTGTATTATTTAAGGTTAACATGTTCTTGAAAAAAATCATTTAAATTAAATATGGTAGACCAGCGCGTAATAGTTTCCTGCTCGCACAGTGTTAATTCGGTTTTCCATTTGTGCGGTTGGTCTTGTGAAATCCGTTTTGGGTCAAAACCTTTTCCCGGCTTGTTGAGTTCATCTATCTTTTTGTCAGTGGTTTCAGACCATTTTAATCCCAGTTCATCGAATATTGCCCGATAATCTTTGTGAGGCGACACACACAATCTGTCATGCGACACAAGCATCCATTCAGGGTGCTTGGCGATCTGGCTTTCGATCACCTTGTAAATCAGCATAATCTGAAAGGCCATCAGATCTTCCGGGTTGGGCGTAAATGTTGTTTGTCCCAAATGAGGAATATACAGATGCAAATCACGCTGAAAAGCAGGTTGAAAAAACAGATTACGAAAACCATCAGGAAGATGCAAACGTTTGTAGCTTGCATAGATACTAAAAGGATTCCTTAATACCAAAACCACTTTCGCAGGAAAATGGGCGGAAAACCAATCGAGGCTCAAAGGCGCATGAACAGACTTGAGGATGACTTGTTGCCGAGTTTGCGACAGGTTTCCGATACCTAAAAATTTCCGAGTCAGAAATTCCACAAACGAATGTTTTTCAACAAGATAAGGCTGTTGGCGGGTGCCCCCTCCCACCCTGTGCATATTCTTATCTATATAACGCAGACCGGTCTTCTCACCAATATAGGCTTCTAACTCTTTATCGTGCGATTTTGTCCTCCTAATTAAAAGTCCCAGTGCGACATTGGCGTACCACGACCAGCGGTTTCCGCCAATCACCGCGCGCCACATTTGCTGATAGTCAACTGCCGTATCTGACAAGGTCAAATACGGATAACGATGAATATCCCTCTTGCACAGCCAAGCCACCGGACTTAAGGCTTCGTTGTCAGGTTCAAAAACATAATGAGTATTATGTGCAGATGAAAGCACCTCGCCAAACCAGGTGGTGCCAGAGCGAGGCAACCCTACAATCAATATGGGAATTTTATGATTCATTTTTTAATTTATTCCATTGAAAATTTGAATTTATTTTTTCAACTGCACTGACCATCTGTGCCCAGGCATCCTGCGTCTGTTGTTCAATTGAAAATTTGAGGGGCTCGGCAGAAAATTCATCTATCGCCAACGCGAGTGCATTTACATTACCTGCAGGAACAATTTTCAATGGGACCATTTCTACATCAGAAATGCCTGCCGAAATCGCATCCGTAACAATTACTGGGAGCGAATACCCAATCGCCAATTCCACCACCCCGCTTTGCGTGCCGCCTACATACGGAGCAACCATTATATCTGCAGCGGAAAAAAAAAGGTCAGCCTCTTCATCAGGAACATATTTATTGAAAATCGTAATGCGACTTGACAGATTTAAATCATCAATTTTCTTTTTATAGATTTCAACGTTTTCCCAAAACTCTCCAGCAATTACCAAATGGACTGGCAAATTAGTACAAGTTAACGCATCAATAAGGTACATTAACCCTTTGTAGGGGCGAATAATCCCGAAAAAAAGAACGATAAAAGTATCAATTGGCAAACTAACTTTGCGGCGTGCATCTTTCTTTGAGATAATCTTCTCTGTAAAACGATGATATACAGGATGGTTGCAACGACTGATGTTTGCTTGCGGTAACAAATCAAGCAACGCTTTTTGCTGAGAATCTGTTTGGGCAATAAAAGCACCTGCATTCTGTAATGCAAGGCGAACAAGCCATTTGTCCCAAAACCTGCTTTCGTGTGGGATTACATTATGAACAAGGTAAGATACAGGAATAGTACGAAATATTCGACTAACTAAAAAAGCATAGGCTGGTGACCAAAAAGTTGTCCACCACTGAATCAAGACCAGATCAGGTTGATCTGTAAGGAGTTTTTTAGCGGTTTGAACCCATGTCCAAGGATAAAGGGGGTCAAGTAAATATTCCGCATCTATACAAGCAGGGTTACTACTTGGGTCTTTATCGCTTTTACCAGGGTATAAAAAAGCGGGATATTGCCTCTTAAAAGAAATTATTTGCACATTATGTCCAGCGCGTTGTAACGCAAGCGACAGCGAGGTGGTATAGTGTGCAATTCCACCCCGATAAGGATAAACAGGTCCAATCAAAGAAATCTTCATTTATCCGCCTTTAATTGGACAGGGTGATCATCGTGTGTAAATCCGATCTTATGGCGCAAGTAATCTTCTCTGTAAACAAGAAGTGCCCCATCCACTCCCCCGAAGTTGATTTTGTCTCCGGATGTCTTTTCATCCCGTAGGTGCAGAAGAATTTCTTCCATAATTTGGCGATTGGCACGAATCGCATCACCAAGCAATCCTAAAAAGACCAACAGTATCCCAAACACAAAAAGCGTTCCGCCAATAGAAACCGATTGAATAAAACGAGCACCACCCAAAATTCCGAAAAGATAATAGTATAGAAAACGACCCAACAGAAAGATACCAGCCGCCAAAAATGGTACTCCCAGCGCCACAAAGGATTTAAGCGGCTGATACAATACATATGAACGAATGATCGTGCCACCCTGTCGCCAGATGAAATTAAAAATGCCCTTATGCAAACGCGAAGGGCGAAGATTCGGATTGGTTTGAATCACAACATGAGAAATCGCCATTTTTTGTTTCCCCGCCTGAATCAACGTCTCTAACGTATAGGAAAAGGGATTGTAAACCTGCATTCGCAAAGCGGCATAACGCGAATAGGCGCGAAATCCGCTGGGAGCATCGGGGGTGTCGGTCTGAGAAATTTTTCGTATGACCCAACTTCCAAGCACTTGAAACATGCGTTTGATCGGAGAGAAGTGAATATTCCTGCCTGCCTGCCGATCTGCAATCACCAAATCAGCTTTGCCTTGCATAATGGGAGCGACCAGTTCGGGAATATAACGCCCCGGATATTGATGATCTGCATCAGTGTTGACAATAATATCCGCGCCAAGTTTTAAAGCGGTAATCATGCCGGTCATAAATGCCTGCGCTAATCCGCGATTGCGACGGTGACGAACAACATAGTCTGCTCCGCTATCAAATGCAACTTGCACTGTATCATCTTTCGAGCCATCATCAATTACAAGCACAATAACTTCCGAGATACCATTGAAAGACCGTGGTATATCAGCAATAGTTTCTCCCAGAGTCTGTGATTCGTTATAACAAGGGATTTGAACAATTAGTTTAGTCATTTATTTTTAGCCATAAAAATCAAAATAAATCAACGTCATGCATTACCAGGGGTTTTTGGAGTTAAATTTTATGATCCAAAAGCCTTTAAATTCATCAATAGAAAAATGCTGTGCATGACTTGCATAGTAATCTTTAAGTAAAATATTATAGGTAATAATATACTTAATCTTATTTTTTTGCATGATACCTATACGTGCGCCAATAGAAACAGAATCGTTAGCCACTAAAATGGGATTCCTTTCTCTAAGCCCTATATCCCCATCTCTTACGCCGCCAGATCCAAAATAAACCACTTTTGCTTTAGATGAAATCCCCGGAAGAAAATTCAACGTCCGACTAGATTCAGAGGCAAACCTTGATGGTTTATCAACATTATTTTCAAGGTAAGTTCCCAACTCCGCCCATTTTTCCAAAAATCCTTTGAGGCCATTAATGGTCTCTGGGCGCCACTTAGAAAAAGACAATGAATGCGGTAAAAATGAAAACCAGATCACGCCTACACAACAAACCATCACCAATACGTTACGCGCCACTGTTTCCCCAGAAAACTTTGACGCGAACTTAAATTTACTCCCGACAAAGATTACAATTTCATACAGAAGAACATAAGCGACCAAGCCGATTTGCATTACCCAGGGAGCCCTCCATAACATACGAACAGTCACCAGGTATCCCATTAACCAGCCAGTATATGGAATGCCGCACACAAGAATGAGCAAGGAGCTTGCGGTAATAAACGGGGCAACTTCTTTCTTTTTTAAATTGAAAAGCGACCATATAAATCCAGCAACGACAAAGTAAGGGTATATCCATAACAGAAAAGGCTGAGAAACCTTATATTTTTTAATCTTTACAACGTCTGTATTAAAACCATAAAAGGGGGTTCCTTCAATATAGGTAACTCTTACACCTAGGTCGGGTCGTCTCTTTGCAATTTCCAAATCAAAAGTGCCCGCCTGTTTGACAGGTTCTTCGAATCTTAAAATATTAAAACTAACCCATGGAATTCCTACCACTCGAAGCATAGCCGGGGGCAAGAGGATTGCAGCGAGAACGACCGCCACAATCAATAATTCCTTAAATTTTCTCTGAGTAAGGATTAAAATACACAAATACGCCCCAACTATAAAAATACTGTACGCTAAGATGATTGGATGCGTTAACCCCAAAGTCGAGCCAATTAGGAAAAGGAGCCACCCGCTGCGTACAGAAAATGATCTTCCAAAATGAACTGCTGCTGAAAAAAATATAGGAGCAAGAATAAAAGCTGCAAATCCTTTATCTTCTGCCAAACGTCCAAAGAACATGGTGCCGAATTGAAACGAGTGTCTAAAAAGAAGAAGAAAAATAAATTGCGCAAATAATGCAATAATAGCCTGATAATCCGACTCCAGTATATGCTCATATAAATTATAAATAGCAATAATCGCTAATATAGTACAGACGGGCTGAAAGTAAAGTCCAAGCAGTAATATTCCATGCAATTTACTAATATCAGATATAAACGCCAAGTTCATTGGAAACATTTCCATCCAAAAACGAACTCGGTCATATTCGGGTAACCCGGTAAAAACAGATTGAAAATTTAGAGGTTGCGCATGTTGCCAGCTAGTCAGGTAAGGGAGATAGTGGATATTATCTCCACCAAAGCCTACATCAGTACCAAGAACTGATAAGAAGACTATGGTTATCAATGAAATTAATATAACAATTGGATATGTTCTTCGCGCGTATAATTCGTACCTTAATTGAGAGTATTTAAAGAGGATAAACAAAACAAATAGGCCGGATAAAGCAAATAGCGGTTTAATATACGCAAAAGGCAAATTAAAAATACGCCCCAGCAATCCAAGTAAACCGACAATAAACATGGAGACTGCCAGACCATTCGTAAAGTGAGATAGCAAAGTAAAATTCTGCCTGACAAGAATCACACTAAACCCCATGCCAGGTAAAATAAATATAACTAATGTAATTATCATTCGTAGCCAAGGAAAGGCTGTAAGCCAGACAGCCCATGGCAGAAACAACGCGGCGCCCCACGCCAGTGCCAATATTAAAAGTATTAAAATATTTCTGTTTTCAACCTTATGAAGCATATGTCCTCGAAAAGTTACCTTAATAAGTAGATATTGAATTGTTTTTCGCCAGTCAACTTTATATGTTTTAGAGAGTAAAAATTTAGATAAAGTCGCCTAGAATAGCAAGGACCTTTATCTAAATTTAGAGAAATAAACACAGATATCAGTTTCTTCAACACTCATACATATTGAAATTTTTAAT